>NZ_CP037421.1:2180061-2332236 GCF_007748155.1 Gimesia panareensis | reverse complement strand
CATGACGACGTGGAACTGGGCGACAACACAATACTGACTAGCACCAGCAGCGGCGCAGTCACATTCGACCAGACTCTGAACGGCTCATTCACTCTGGAAATCAAAACCGCGGGCGACACCACTTTTAACGGCACCGTGGGCAATGCAAATGAACTGACGAGCCTGACCACCGACGCTGATGGGACAACCAATATCAATGGCGGCAGTATCGCTACATCGGGCGGCCAGCTGTTTAACGATGCTGTGGTGCTGGGAGACAATACCATCCTCTCCAGTTCCGCCAGCGGTACGATTCAGTTCGTTTCGACTTTGAATGGGGCGTATACGCTCAATATCAATACTGACGGGACGACCATCTTCGACGATCAGGTGGGTAACTCAGCCGCCCTGGTCAGCCTGACTACGAACGTGAACGGTACGACGCAGATCAACGGGGGAAGCATCGAAACCACCGGCGATCAGATCTTCAATGACGATGTCGAACTGGGGGCGAATACGATTCTCACCAGTACCGGCAGCGGGGCCATCACCTTCCACGAGCGGTTGAACGGAACCTATACGCTGGAAATCAAGACCGACGGTGACACGACCTTTAATAATACGGTCGGTGACACGAACGAACTGGCCAGCCTGACGTCCGATGCCAACGGAACAACCAATGTCAACGGGGGCAGCATCGCCACGACTGGAGGACAGCTATTCAACGATGCGGTCATGCTCGGGGCAGATACGGTTCTGTCGAGTTCCGCTTCTGGAACCATCCAGTTTAAATCGACACTGAACGGAGCTCACAACCTTAACGTCAACACTGACGGAACTACGATCTTCAATGACCAGGTCGGTAATTCGTCTGCCCTGACCAGTCTGACTACCGATGCGAATGGCACGACTGAAGTCAACGGTGGCTCAGTCACGACCACGGGGGGCCAGACGTACCACGATGTGGTCACGTTGGGCGTCTCCACTGTCTTTACATCGACTACCGCCGACGATATTACGTTTGACAAGACACTCACCGGCGGAACTGTTATCTCGATCGACATCAGTTCCACCAATGATGTGATTCTGAAAGATGCTGTCAGCACGGACGGCGCAGTGACGATTACCGCTGATTCAGACAGTTCTACAGCCGGCGACGTGACCATGGAATCCGGTTCCAGCCTGGATGCGGGTACGGGCACCATTGATATCGATGGTGCAAATGTCACCACACGCTCCGTCACGACAACGAATGGTTCTGCAGCTGCGATTACGATTGATGCCAACAACGGGGATGTGATCACCAAAGATAGCGGCGTGAATGCTCTGGGAGATATCGCGATCAACGCGACAGGCATGATCACCCTGGAAGATGATGGCGTCAATACCGGAGAGGGTGGCAGCGTCACCCTGCAGGCAGGCAGCGATGTCATTTCCACCGGTACGGGAATTGATACAACGAATGGTGCCTCTGCAGGAGGAAACATCCAGGTTACTTCCAACACGGGTAAAGTCGATCTTTCCAACGGTTCATTGCTTACCGGAGACGGGGGTGGTATCACCGTCAACGCCGTCACCGGCTTTACGACGCTCAACACCAGCCTGGATACTACGAATGGGACCGGTGGGGGATCTGTAGAAGCGAGTGCGTCGAACGGTACTGTCTCAGTCACAGGGGGCGGTGTGACCGTCGATGGTGCTGGTACAGTCCAACTGACCGCCAAGGGAACCAACTCCGACATTCAACTGGACTCGAGCTTAACCAGTGCCGACGGCAGCATTACCCTGCGGGCCGATAACGATATTACACTCTCCGCGACCACGAGTATTCTCAGCCAGGGCAGTGGCAATATCACTTTGACAGCTGATAATGACGGCTCGAATGTCGGCAGCATCACGATGGATTCAGGCAGTCGAGTGGAATCGCAGGGCGGACAGATTCAGCTCACTGCAGCAGGCGATATCGCCCTGTCCGGAATCACCACAACCGGGGGCCGCGTCGATATCACTTCGACACTCGGGGGAATCACCGACAATGACAGTACCGGTGTGAACAATGTGACGGCGAGCCAGCTGGTGCTGAATTCGAAATTGAGTATCGGCCAACTGGCGGATGCGATTGACACCGCGATTTCCTTCCTGGAGGCAGACGCAGGTACAGGCGGACTCTTCCTGGACAATACCGGCGCTCTGACCATTGGTGGCATCACCGCGCAGGATGGCCTGAATGCGGACCAGGACATTGTCATTCACAATACGGGCACGCTGGATGTCACTGAAACCGTGCAGTCGTCCACCGGCTCGATCACCCTGGATGCAACGGACACGCTGACAGTCGATCTCGCGACTACAATCAGTACTCTGGGAACCGGGGCGATTCTGTTGACCTCGACCCGCAACATTAAATTGAACAGCGGTAGTAATCTGAAAACCGTCAATGGCGGAATTACGCTACTGGCCAATGACGGCGGTGTGACAGCGGGCGATTTTATTGGTGTAGAAGCTGATAAAGCGAATCTGTACACCTCCGGTACCGGAAATATCACGATCACCGGTTTCGGCGGAACCGATGCCCTGACTGGCGATCATCATGGTGTCTATCTGCATTCCGGAACGACGATTTCATCCTCAGCCACTGGTACGGATGCCGGCACGATTACGATCAATGGAACCGCAGGTGGGGGCATTAACGACAATCATGGAGTGTTCATCGACGGAGCCTCCACGAATGTCACATCCACCGATGGTGATATTGACATCACAGGCACAACAGATGCCGGCGTTGGCTTCATGCTGTCCGATCAGGCACAGATCGTTTCCAACGGTACTGGAGCGGATGCGGCGGGTATCACGATCGACGGCAGTACAACGGCTGACCGGTCGGGAGTTGAAATCACAAGTCTGGTGCAATCCGTGGATGGCGCGATTTCCATCACCGGCGATTCCACTGGCGGAAGTACCGCTTCGCAAGGGACTTTAATTCAGACAGTTAACGGGCAGGTCATCAACAAGAACGGCCAGATCACAATCAATGGCACCTCAAACGGTGATGACGGCATCGAGATTTCGAACAGCGCGGTTGTCTCTGCTTCCGGAACCGGAAAGATTGAACTGCTGGGTGAATCGACAGGGACCGGCAGCGGCATCAACCTGGATGCCACTTTGAAAAGTAATACAGGGACCGTCACGCTGACAGCGGAAGACGACCTGCTGCTCGGCAGCGTGGCTTTGATTGATTCGACCTCCGGCACCGTCACACTCACAGCAGACAATGCCGCGGGCAGCAACGGTAATCCGATCACCATGATCGATGGCGCGTTGATTGACGCCGGAACAGGTGAAATTAACCTGACCACCGATGGCGATGTTCTGCTGGGCGGATTGCTGACGACCGGTACGGTGAATATCGATTCCCTGTCCGCTTCCATCAGTGATAATGGCGACAGCCACACGGACATTGTCGCTTTTACCGCAGTCTTGAATGCGGTGACCGGTATTGGTGACGGGAATCCGCTGGAAACCGAGATCGGCACCCTCTCTGCGACCGTCTCCGGTGTCGGGAACCTGATGATCGACAACGGTATCGCGGTAGAACTGCTGAACCTGTCGACCTTTGACGGTGCAATCACGGTCAATAACACTGCGAGCATTACAGCGACCTCGGTTGTTTCACAAAATGATTCGAGCAGTGACAACAACGACATCACGCTCACCGCCACCGGCACGAACAGTGACATTCTGGTGACGACGATCACCGCCACCGGTGTGGCAGACGTGATTCTGACAGCCGATGACGGCATTCTGGACACAAACGGAGCCGATTCAAACCGGATCACGGCAGATGATTTGAATATGTCGTCCAGCAGTGCCGGCGGTACCCAGGACGGTATCGACGTCGATACCGACGTGAATACCGTGACTGCGGATGTGAATACGAATGCGGGTGGCATCCGCATTGATGAAGTCGATGGCATCACGCTGACTCAACTCACCACGTTTGACGGATTCATCACGGTTAACGCAGCTGGAACTATTGAAGTACTGGACGTCACTTCGACCAATAACTCGGCCTCCGATACGAACAATGGTGTTACGTTGACGGCGACCGGGGCGGACAGCGATATCCTGGTTACTACACTAACAGCGCAAAATACGGCAGACATCACATTAAACGCCGACCGGGATGTGCTCGATTCAGACAGTACTGACAGCAACCTGACCAGCGGTGACCTGTTGACCATTGTCGCGGGACGCAATATTGGCGGAATCACGAATGTTTTCACCGCAGACGGTTTTGATCCGCTACAAACCAGCGTCAATCACATGGACCTGACCAGCGGCGACCAGATTGTAATCGATAACACGGGGACCACGCCTGAGCTGATCAATCTGGATGCGGGGACGGGAACCGCTGGCACCACGTATGTGAGAGCGACCGGCGGAGCCCTGGATGCTTCCACGACCACCGGCATCAGCAATACGCAGGATACAATCAGCTTTATCTCAGATGTCTTGATTACGGTGCCCACAGGACTGCAGACTGCGAATCTGCGTCTGGATGCTCCCGATATTATCGACGCGGGTGGAGGCGCAATCGACATCAATGCCGTGAACTCGATTTTATTCAAATCCGGTTCCGCTGAGACCGTCAACATCACCGCTCAGCAGTTTGACGGAACGGTGCTCGGCTCTGATTTCGTGATCGCAAATGACTCCCCTGCCCTGGAGCTTGTCGATCTGAATACAGACGGACTGAGTCTGACCGGGGGAACGGACACGAATATTTCGTTAAGCTCTGCCGGCAGTATTACGGTGACGAACCTGGTGCAGACACTGGGCACCGGGACACTTTTCCTGGAAACAACCAATACTGACGCCGACCTGATTTTGAATCATAATCTGCTGAGTGATACCGGTTCGGTTACGATCTCGACGGCCAATGACATCCTGTTCAACGGGACAACGAATCTGACCAGCACCTCAGGCAGCGTGATGCTGACCGCAGATGCGGACAACGG
Organism: Gimesia panareensis; assembly: GCF_007748155.1. Taxonomy (GTDB): domain Bacteria; phylum Planctomycetota; class Planctomycetia; order Planctomycetales; family Planctomycetaceae; genus Gimesia; species Gimesia panareensis. Next base: position 2,327,239 of record NZ_CP037421.1, on the reverse strand, counting down.
TGCGGGTGGTCTATTTGGCGGGATCACCATGGCGGATGGGACCTATATCGACGCCGGTGACGGCGCCGTCAGCCTGACTGCGAGTGATGATATCATGCTGAGCCAGATCATCACGACCAACAACACAAACTCTGCAATTCAGATCGATACCGATTCCAGCCTGATTGATTCCGGGGACAGCACGGGCGAAGACCTGATTGCGAATGAAACAGGCGCTCGCGTGACAATTGTCGCTGCACTGGGAGCAGGTAAAGTTGGTGACTTGAATGGTGAGATCGAAACGAAAGTCGATCAGATCGATATTACCAACCAGACTTCGGGTGAGATTCGCATCATCGAGACCGACGATCTGATCGTTCACGATATCATCCAGGCGACCGCTGGCGACATCGAGGTCTATTCCACAGGCGATATTCTGCTGAACGGTCTGATTGAAACCGTTTCCAACAATGTCGTGCTCGATTCCAAAGCCTCGATTATTGATCAAAACGACGGCATTCCGGGAGAGCTCAACATTCATGCCACCAGTCTGGATATGAATGCGGTGTCAGGAATTGGCGTGGGTGACACACTCGAACTGAGCGTCGACACCTTTTCAGCGGATACAACGGACGGCGATGTGCTGCTGCATAACACAGCGACGACGGGAGTAACAGCGACCAGTATCACAACCGGAACCGGAAATATTGAACTGGCCCAGGTGGGTAACGAATCTCTGGCCCTTGACCTGGTATCGACCGACGACGGTGCGATCACGGTCTCCAATGAAGGGGATGCCCAGACCGATACGCTGACCTTAACTTCGATTTCTGCAGGTGGCGCGACACCTGCGATCGATGTTTCAACGATTAACTTTGGAAATATCCTGCTGGGTGATGTAGCAGCTCTGGACGGTTCCATATCCGTGACCTCAGCCGGCGAAATCAATGACGCGGTCGATGATAAGGCTTCGCCGGAAGTCGATCTGAATGCAGCCTCGGGCTCGATCACACTGGAAGCCATCAACGGCATTGGAAACTCGGCTCCCGTCGAACTTTCAGCAGGTACACTTTCCGTCAATACGAGCACGGGCAACATTGATCTGAATCACGTCTCCTCCGTAGAGACCGGACCGGTGACAGTGACGAAACTCACGACAGGAACCGGATCGATCGATTACGAACAGACGGGACAACAGTCTGCGAAGTTTGAAGAGATTTCCACCACGGACTCCGATATCACCTTGAATGCGGATGGCTCCCTGCTCTTTGAAAATCCGGGAGTCCTGCAGAATGTCGTCTCAACGGACGGTGTCGGCACGATTCAGGTCACGGCGACCGGTGTGAACTCTTCGATTGAAATCAACGATGGGTTCAGTACCGCTGGCGGAACGATCGATCTGACCGCACAGAACAGTCTGAACTTTGGCAGTGACGGGGATTTGAGCTCAGCCGACGGAAAAATCACACTCCTGGCTGATTCCGCATCTGCAGGTCCAGGTGGTGGCGGCATCACCATGTCTGATGGCACCGTCTTTGATGCGGGGGCCGGGATCATGGATCTCCAGGCGGGCGATTCCATTACCGTAGGGCAGTTGTTTACCACAACCCTGACCCGCCTGACCAGTACCGATGGTGGAATTGTCGATGCCGGTGATACGGGGGGCCGCGATATTACGGCTGATGAACTGGTGATGCGTACGGCGACCGGTGCCGGCTCTGAAGATGCCCTGGAGACTGCAGTCTCCCTGCTGGCCGCAAATAATACAGATTCGGGCAGTATTCAGGTCCACAATGATCTGGGAGGAGCTCTTTTAACAATTGGTACAGTCGATGGTCTGGCTGGAGTCACCAATGCAGCCGGTGCCTCCGGAGACATCAACATCTCGAATGCGAGCCCGCTGACCGTGGATTCTCCCGTGATCAACAGCTCGGGAGGGAATATCGATCTGGAATCAACCGGCCCCGGAGATCTGACGCTGAATGCCTCGGTACGTGCCTTTGGCGGAAACGGGAATATTAATCTCGAAGCCGGTAACGGGTTCCTGGCGGTCAATGATACAGGATTCGCCTCTGATCACAGCGTGGCTGGTTCGGGTGTACTCTCCGGACATGGAGACAGCGGCGTGCTGATCGATGCGAACACAACGCTCAATTCGGAAACCGGTGCGATCGCCGGCCTGCCTCCGGACCTGCGTAATATTCTGACGCCGCAGATTCTGCCCACCGGTCTGGCAACGGTGACCGGCGATTTCGGTCGCTTCACCGAACAAAACTTTTATATCACCATCGACTGGGGTGACGGGACTGTAGAAACCTTTAATTTCTCTGACCCTGGTTCGTTCGTCTTCCAGCATACATACACCACCAACCCGGATCCGCAGGACCCGTCAGCTGACATTCCGATTCTCGTGACGATGCAGGGAGACAAACAGTTTACCTTCTCCGATGGAAACGGCAGCCTGGATTTCACCAGTCAAGCTGATTTGCTGGAAACGCCGGGTGAAGGTCTGGCAACCGTAGCGATCGACACGACACCCCAGGTGCCACAGCTGATCTTCCCACGCCAGGATGTCATCCTGGATGCATCATCAATCCAGCAGATAGTGTTTAATATCAGGGAAAATCAGCTGCTGGAAACGGCAATCAATGAAGCCAACAAAAACGCAGAACGCCTGGTCTTCCTGCGAATCCTGGCTCCAAACGGGGATGTGATCGAAGATGTGCCGCTGGATGAATCCGATCTGGACAATCTGCCGAAACTTTTCAGCACCCTGCCCGACGGACGCTACCAGATCTACTTGAAGGAAGCGGGTGAGGAACGCGTACGTCTGCTGATGGATGTCGATATCCGCAATGGAAAAGCCAGCGACGTTACCGAAGAACGGTCCAATGCACCTACGGCTCCTGATCAGCAGAAACCTGGTGATAACAATAACAATACACAACGTGAAGATCAGGAATCGCGGACAGTCACTCTGCGAGATCTGGAACAGTTGACTACGGTCGTCATGACGGATGCCGGACCGGCTGATATCACTGATCGGATCGATCTGCTGGAACAGTTCCTGATCAATGAAACTGCGGAATGGCAGACCATCCTGCCCCGGGAACCGCAAACTGAGAATGCACACGAACACCGTACTCTCCCCTTGCCTGCTGAGGCGACGGCACAGCTGGAAACCAGTGATAAAGCCTGGGGTAGTGCGGCTTTACTGTCAGGTTATTTCCACGGCCGCTCGTTATTCCGTAAACCTGCTACGCAGGTCGAAAGCGAAACGGCGCTGGAAAAATATGGCAGCCGCCTGTTGAATCGGCGCTATAAACTGAATCGCAGGCAGAATTAAATGCTATAATCGAGCCACTGATCTCGCTGAATACACCGTAAGAATAGAACTGATACCTTGCTGAATCAATCGTAAATAAAACTGAGATCGTCGTTTAAAACGACACCACGCGGGTAACATTATGAACGAATTTCCTGACAAAAAAGAAGAACAGAACGAAGAATCGGATGATGACCAGAGTCTGCGCCACGATCAGACACAGTCAGACTCCCTCTCTGATTCGGATGAATCTGGCAGTGACATCGACCAGACGATTATTTCTGATGAATGGGAATCGAAAACAACCTGTTCCGGTATGGATGACGATTCCAACGCCACAATGGCAGACGAACAGTTTCAGACGGTTGAAGAAGACGGTTCGGAAAATGACACCTACGAAGATCTGGGCGGAATTGATCAGACGATCGTCGAGAGCGGTGATTCGGAAGAGATCAATGCCACCCTGGTCGACCCGAATCTGAACGACCTGGATCGGACGATTACCGAAGACGAGCATGCCAGTTGGGCCGGGATGCAGACGGTCAGCGAGAATCCGGAGGAACAGCCGGAACCGGCAAACGATCAGACAATGATCATGGACGATCCAGTTGACAACTCTGATATCGGCGCGACCCTGGTCGAAGACGGCAATGCGCCCGCAGACATCGACGCCACGATTGTCTCTGATGATGTCCCCCCCGAACTGGTAGCCACGATGAATGATGCCTGGGGGCCGGGCATGGCAACCATTCCGGAAGGCCCGGAAATGACCATCAAGGCGCCGGAATTCCCCCTCGACGAACTCACCAGCCAGACATCCCTGGTGATCAAGAAGCGGGATTTCAGCGACAAGACCAAGTCAGAACTTCTGGATAATGCAGAATACGAACTGATGGAAGTCCTTGGCCAGGGGGGCATGGGGATCGTCTATACGGCCCGGCAGACCTCGATTGACCGCCAGGTTGCGGTGAAAATGCTGAAAGGCAAAACCGCCAAGAATAAAGATCAACGTCACAAGTTCCTGGCAGAAGCGGTCGTCACCGGGGAACTGGACCACCCCAACATCGTGCCCATTTATGATGTGGGGAGCAACAACAGCGGCGCCTTGTTTTATTCGATGAAGAAAGTCGAAGGACGTCCCTGGCTGAAGACGATCCGCAAAAACTCCCTGGGCGAAAATCTGAATATCCTGATGAAAGTCGCCGATGCAGTCGCATTTGCGCACTCGCGGAGTGTGGTTCACCGCGATTTGAAGCCCGAAAACGTGATGCTCGGTGAGTTCGGCGAAGTGCTGGTCATGGACTGGGGCCTGGCTCAGTCGACGTCCGGGTTCCGCAAGTCAGACAGTATCATCACCACTTCCAGCATGGGGGGAACCCCCGCTTACATGGCGCCGGAGATGGCAACCGGCCCGGTCGACAAAATCAGCCCGCTTTCGGATATCTATCTGCTGGGAGCCATTCTGTATGAAATCCTGACCGGAAGGCCTCCGCACACCGGTAAGACTGCAATGAAATGTCTGATGGCGGCCGCCAAGAACGAAATCGTACCTACGGAGAAATCAGGCGAACTCGTTGAAATTGCGCTTAAAGCCATGGCACTGCGTCAGGAAGAACGCTACCAGAGCGTCCAGGAATTTCAGCAGGCGATTACACAGTATCAGTCGCATTCCGAAAGTATCTCACTGGCAACCCGGGCTGAAGAGGATCTGAAAAAAGCCACGGAAACAGAAAACTACGAACTGTTCTCACGGGCACTGTTTGGATTCCAGGAAGCACTCTCCCTCTGGCCCGACAATAAGACAGCGCGGGAAGGTGTCGAAAAAACGACGCTCTCTTACGCCAACACTGCGTATGCCAAGGGAGACTACGACCTGGCCCTCTCCCTGTTGAAAGAGGAAGAGACAGGACACGCTGACCTGATCGACACGATTCGCGAAGCACAGACCGAACGGGATGCCCGCCAGCAGCGTCTGAAAACCGCCAAGCGCGTGTTTGTGGGGATGCTGGCAACCGTGCTGGTCATCGTCACCGGTGCCTTTTTCTGGATCCGTGCCGAAGCCGAAAACGCACGTCAAGCCGAAAAGGTCGCGGCAAATGAGCGGGACAACGCCGTCCAGGCAAAAGAAAAAGAAACGATTGCACTAACAAAAGCAATTGAGTCGGAACAGGTAGCCCGTACTAAACAATTGGAAGCGGAAAAAGCACAAAAGCAGGAAGCAATTGCACGTGAGGCAGCAGTCAAGAGCAGAGAAGAAGCTGAAGAATCAGAAAAGGAAGCAATTGCCCAAAAAGAAATCGCTGAAGCAGCCAAAGAGAAGGAAGAATACGAAGCCTACATCGCTCGCATTGGACTGGCGGCTGCCAAGATTGACGAGAATGCCTTTGAAAGTGCGATCGAATTACTCAAGGGATGCCCCGAACGGCTGCGGAACTGGGAATGGGGACGGTTGATGCATCTCTGTTCGCAGAGCAGCCGGACATTTGATGCCAAGGCACCGGTGGATGCACTGGCACTCTCCCGGGACAATACACAATTCGTCACCGGCAGCCGCGATGGCTATGCCCGGCTCTGGGATCGCGCAACGGGACAGATCGTCGCGACCTTCGATCACAAGAATCACCCCGTGCTGGCAGCAGCGATCAGTCCAGACGGGAAAATTTTGGCAACGGGCAGCGAAGACCCCGAAGGGTTTATCAAGCTGTGGGACCTCGAAACACATCTGCCGATCGCGCGCAAGTTTGAAGATCCGAACCAGAAGGCCCCGTTTGACCGCGGGCACACTGAAGGCGTCTTGAGTATCAGCTTTTCCAAAGATGGACAGCGCCTGCTAACCAGTTCCTATGACAAGACGGCCCGGCTCTGGAATCTGCAGTCCGGCAGACAGATTCGACGTTTCTGGGGACACAACTGGTGGGTCTGGGACGCTAACTTCTCGACGGACGAACGGCGAATTGTCACGGCCAGCCAGGACGGTACTGCCGTCATCTGGTCGGTGGAAACGGGGGAAAAAGGGGCCCCCTTCACCGGTCACGAAGGCCCGATTTATTCGGCTCACTTTTCACCCGATCCACAGAGCACGCATGTCGTGACCAGCGGTTACGACCGGCGGATTCTGCTCTGGAAACCGGAAGATATCGTCCCATTCGATTTTTCCAAAATCGTCTCCGGGCAGCGAGTCCAGGAACCACCTTATGTCGCATTCGAAGGGCATCAGGAAAGTGTACAGTCGGCTGAGTTCTCCAATGATGGTTCCATGATCATCTCAGCCAGCCACGATAATACAGTCAAACTCTGGGACGTCGAAACGGTCAAAGCTATCAAGACCTTCCGGGGACATGACAGCTGGGTCCAGGCGGCAACGCTGCTGAACGACGGCAAATGGATTCTCTCCGCCAGTCATGATGCTCAGCTCAAACTGTGGAACATCGCCGGTTATGCCGAAATCCGCACATTGAAAGGACGGGTGCTCGCCCAGCATGTGGATGCGATTCTGGATGTGTCGTTCTCCAAAGACGGCAAACGTCTTGTCACTGCCAGCCGCGATAAAACGGCCATTTCCTGGGATGTGTCGACGGGTAAACCGGAAACCGAATTTACCGAAGGCCACGCCTTCCTGGCCTCCAGTGCCATTTTCCTGCCGGACCGGAAGCGGCTGGCAACTGCTGCCGTCGATAACTCGGTACGGATCTGGGATATTCAGACCGGTACCGAACACAAGCGGTTTGAGCACACAGGCCGGAGTGCGGCGATTGATGTTTCTGCCGATTCGCGGTTATTGCTGACCGGTAGTGACAAAAAGACCGTCCGCATCTGGAATATCGAAACCGGCAAACTGATCCGCGAGCTTGCCGGACATAAATCCGAAGTCAGTGCCGTCGCATTCTCGAAGGACATGCGGTACTGTGCCAGTGGTGATGCCCGCGGACGCTGCATGCTGTGGGAAGTTGCCAGCGGCAAGCTGCTGCATCGCCTGGAAGGTCATACCCGGCGAATTAACGGACTGGAGTTTCTGCCCGATGGTAAAACCCTGCTTTCTTCCAGTGGAGATAACACGGTCGGAAACTGGGACATCACCACCGGTAAAGAGAACCGGAAACAGATCCTGAAACACCCGGATGCAGTCCTGTCGATGGATGTGTTTGCTAGCGGGAAAAAAGCCGTCACCAGTTGTGCTGACGGGCTGGTTCGCATCTGGGATCTGGCGACCCCCGCGGTGGTTCAGACCATCCAGCCTGCGAAGGGCCTGATCAACTCGGTCAGTGTTTCTCAGGATAATAAGCGTCTGCTGACAGCGAATGTGCAGCAGCGGATGATTCAGCTCTGGGCTCTCGATACCGGTAAAGAACTGCAGGTTCCCGGACGCAACGGGCAACTGGAACCGTTTCTGGATTTCAAGGCCCGTGGCGGGATGCTGTGGACGGCGGTCTTCTCACCTTATCATGATTCAATTCTGACGGTCGGTGGTCGTGATGCCCGGTTGTGGAGCGGGGTCACCGCTCAGCAGCTGATGGCGTTTCATCCGCATGGCGTAGTCGCCTCCGCTTCCTACTCGCCTGACGGAAAATGGCTGGTCACCGGGAGCTGGGACAACTCTGCTAAAATCTGGAACACACAGACCGGACAGGCGGAAATGAAACTGGAGCAGAAGCATACCGGTTACGTGAATACGGTTCGTTACTCCCCCAACGGTGATCGCATCGTGACCGCCAGCGATGACGGAACTTCGAAAATCTGGGATGCCCATTCAGGTGAGATGCTGCTGAGCCTCGATCAGCCGGGGACGCATGTGAAGAGTGCTGTATTCTCTCCCGATGGGATGAAAATCGTGACCGCATCAGATGACAAAACCCTGGTGATGTGGGATGCAAAGACCGGCAAAAAGCTGTCGACGTTCAAGGGACATGCCTGGCCGGTGCTCGAAGTCGCTTTCTCGCATGACGGTACACGGCTGATTTCCGGATCCGAAGACAATACGGCGATCATCTGGGACATTGCCACGCACGAGAAAAAAGTTCTCTCTGGGCATACGGCCTCGGTAGAATCAGTCGTCTTTTCGCCAGATGACTCGCGGGCCTTCACCGCCAGTGACGACGGGACCGCCAAGCTGTGGGATACCGAATCAGGTAAGGAAATTCTGACGCTGAGCAGCCACTCACAGGGAGTCACGTCGGTCGACTTTTCTCCCAACGGACGCTATGTCGCGACCGGCAGCCAGGATGGTCAGGCCATTCTGTGGCTGACCGTCGACTGGAAAGACGAAGCCGTCGCACGCGTTGTCAGCCGCGACCGTTAAAAGTGGAAGTGGCCGTGCACTCCATAGTGCGGCCGCACATAGCGGGGACGCGGTCTCGGCGCTACATAGACCACGGACGGTGAAGTGACGACCCGTTCCCGGACGACGACGGGCTCGGAAGTACTGCTGACGTAGTTGTGCTGCTGCATGAATTCGATCAACTGGTCACTCAGCCCCTGCTGCTTGAGCATGATGATCGTCTGCGGATTGAGATCAAAAGCACCGCCTCGACTGCGAATGGCGCCCATGATCACAGAATCGCTGACGCCGTTGTGGGCCATCTGAAGCACATCGTTGTTGTGAATTGCTGAACGGGCCATACGCTCGTGATTCGCCTGGGCAATCGCAACATCGCGTTCTTCCCGGGCATCCTCGGCATTCCCGATCAGTCCGCCAGCCAGGCCGCCGGTGGCAGCGCCAATCAACGCTCCTGCGCCGGCATCGCCGGAATTACTGCCGATAATTGCTCCTGCGAGTGCACCAATGCCTGCCCCATTGGCCATGCCGGTTTCCGTATTGTTTCTGGCGCTGCAGCCTGTTTGAATTAACAGGCCCGCGAAAAGAAGAGTCATCCCAGCCCGACATGATAACGAGTTCATTGATGTGAATCCTTCCACACATTACTTGCAGTTTTTACAATCCCTGAGCAGTCTCTATAGTGCGACAGACCAGTTTTTGTCCGTCAGTTAATATATCGGGATTGCTGGCTTCCATTATCAGATTTTTTGAATGTTGCCTAGATGAATTTCTAAACTGTAAACTGTCTGGTGAAGTTCAGGTGGAGGCTCCGGTTCTAAGCTGTTCAGGAATGGATCTTTAACAGCTTTGGGAAAATTCCGGAAATAGACGCTTCACAAAATGACACCCGGGCGAACAATGTCTTCAATCGCCTGGAGAATCGGCAATTAGCTGCCTTATCACATCGACCTCGTTTAACTACAGGAAAGCATTGGACGCATGCGCGCAACTGACTCCGACCCCGTCACGATGGTTGTGACGGCGCACCCTGCTCCCGGGAATGAAAAAGAGTGGGAGCAGACCTTAACAAACACCATTCAGGCTTCACTGAAATTCCCCGGCCATTTGGGGACAACTGTTTTGAAACAGGAATCCCGTTCCCGCCCCACATACCAGATCGTGCTGCGGTTCGACCGACTGGAGAATCTGGAACGCTGGAAGAATTCCCCTGAGCGGGAGCACTGGATCTCCCGCCTGCATGCGCTCGAACACTGCCCCCCTGTGATCACACATAACACCGGGTTGGAAACCTGGTTCGAATTTACCCATCACGATGAACATCAGCCGCATCCACCCAAATACAAAATGGCGATCATTATCTGGATCGCCGTCTATGTGAGCATTATTCCGATCATCAATCTGATTCGTCCCTTTACCAGTGAGCTGCATTTTCTGATTGGAAGTGCGATCACCACCTCCATCACGGTTCCACTGATGACCTGGGTGATGATTCCCTGTCTGAGCTGGTTGCTGCAGAAGTGGCTCTATCCCGACGCAAACCGCTCGTAAAACCCTGCGAGTATGATTCCTGTAAACCCAGCTTGATACTTGCCTTAGCCCAGATTATTCAAGTTGTTAGTATTGTGATGTTCCTGGACGAACCGAGAGATTGAATTCGCCGTAAAGTCTGCTCAGAACGGAAATTCCCTTGTAGCCTCGTTTTGATCATGTATAATATATAATCTAGACGATACATATTATGAGCTATTGACTTACGAGCACTCTCGCCCGTTACCGGTGCTCTTCCTGTTTTCAGGAACCCGCCCTTTACCACCTGCCTACATTCGGCGAGATCACAACCAGCAAGGAGCCCTGCGATGTCGTTACAGCACCTGCGTTGTCCCGGACCAGTTTCAAGACGAAGTTTTCTGGAAATGGGTTCTCTGGCGTTAGGGGGAATTTGTCTCAGCGACCTGTTAAGGCACCGCGCATTGGCTGCAGAGGCGCAAGCCAAACCCCAGGCAGCTACCCCTGACACCTCAGTCATTCTGATCTGGCTGCAGGGTGGTCCGAGTCATATCGACATGTATGACATGAAGCCCGAAGCACCGGATACGATCCGCAGTCCCTTCGAGCAGATTCCGACCAACGTGCCCGGACTCGATATCTGCGAGCATATGCCCGGCCAGGCGCGCATCGCTGACAAATTCACACTGATTCGTTCGATCACACACAGTTGGAACGGACACCAGGATGGCGCACAGCGTTTCCTGACCGGTTACAATCCACCCCGCCCCGCGATGAATGAAAATGTCTATCCATCGATGGGCGCGGTCGTCGCCAAGTATCGCGAAAAGATGGATTTCGGCGTGCCGAACTATGTCTCGAGCTATAACGGCGGTATTCAGTACGCGGGAAGTGCTTACCTGGGCAAAGCCGCGAATCCGTTCGTAGTCAGCGGCGACCCGAATGCGGACAACTTCCAGGTGAAGAACATCTCTCCCCCACCGGAACTGGCTGAATCGCTGGATAACCGGGCGGCACTGTTGAAAGGGCTCGACAATTTCCGCCGCGAACTGGATCAGTCCGGTTCGATGGATTCGCTGGACAAGTTCAACCGACAGGCACTGGGGCTCTTGACCAGTGAGAAGGTCCGGAGTGCCTTTGATATTTCGCAAGAGCCGGATCACATCCGTGATATGTATGGTCGCCACACCTGGGGGCAGCGTGCCCTGCTGGCACGACGCCTGGTCGAATCGGGTTGCAGTTTTGTCTCGATGGTCATGCAGCGATCCGGGGTCGGAAAATCCTCTAACTGGGACGATCACGCTGTCAACTGGCACATTTTCAAAGAACTCGAACTGCGTCTGCCCATTTACGATAAAGCGGTCACCGCCTTAATCGAAGACATCTACCAGCGCGGACTGGACAAGAAAGTGATGGTCGTCGTCGCCGGTGAGTTCGGTCGGACGCCCAAAATCAACTTCAACCGCGGAGTCGGTCGTGGTCACTATGCCAAAGCACAATCGGTGATTGTTTCCGGCGGTGGTATGAAGATGGGACAGGTGATCGGTTCGACCAACGACAAAGCGGAAGAGCCGAAAGACCGACCGCTGGATCCCAACGATCTGCTGGCCAGCATCTACCACTACCTCGGCATCGATGCACACCATCCTTACTACGACCACGCCGGACGTCCTACCCGCATTCTGGCATCGGGCGAACCGATCAGCGAACTGATCTGATCCCGGAGCCAGCACGGAGCCAGCACGGAGATCTATCGATTCTTAGAGAGACAATATGCAAGGCCGTGATGGTCTTGAGGGGGCATTCATGTATTTTAGAAACATTTCAGTCTGTGGGTTCTTACTCACTCTGACTCTGTTCTCTGTCTCAATCGCGCAGGCTGCCGAGAAAACGGCTGCCGCGTCAACACTACCATCCTCCAGCGAAATGCAGGAACTGCAGTTTGAACACGCGCAGCAGACCCTCGCGGACCGATACTCACGCCTGCAACTGCAGGTGGTCGGCATCGATGAACGCGGACGGAAATCGGATCAGACGCGGAAGGTCACTTTTCAGGCCACGCCTGCCGACAAGGTCTCAATCGACGAACGGGGACGTGTGACTCCATTGGCTGGCGGACAGGTGACAATCACCGCCCGCGCTGTTTCCGGAAAGACTGCCCAGACCCGGATCACGGTCCATGAATTGACAGACACCGCTCCCGGATTCAAAGACCGCGTCATGCCGCTGCTCAGCAAATACAGCTGTAATACCTGCCACGGGAAGCCCCGGGGGCAGAACGGTTTTGAACTCTCGCTGTTCGGTTCGGATGCCGCTAAGGATTATAACTTCATCGTCAAACAGTCTCGCGGGCGCCGTATATCCCAGGCACTGCCTGCAGAAAGCCTGCTGCTCCGCAAAGTGACGTCCAGTATCCCGCACGGGGGTGGCAAACGGTTTGCCGTTGGCTCGGTCGCCTGGCAGACCATGCACGACTGGATTCAGGGGGGCGCACCGGTTGGGAATCAGTCGGATGTCAAAGTCGCGAAGATTGAGGTTCTCCCCTCCGAGCGGGTCATGACACTGGAAGGGGAGCAACAGCTCTCAGTTATCGCCCACTACACCAATGGTTCTGTCGAAGACGTGACCCATCTGGCAATTTATCATACCAACGAAGACTCCATGGTCGAAATCGATGAAACCGGGCTGGTGAAAGCCCAGGATCGCCAGGGAGAATTCGCGATTGTCGTCGTCTATGGCGGTCAGGTCGGTGCCTTCCGCGGCATTATTCCATTCGGTTACCCGGTGGAAGAACAACAGAAGTCGAACAACCCGATTGACAAAGCGGTTCTGGCCAAACTGGATCGGCTCGGGATTCCCCCTTCTCCGCGCTGTTCTGATGAAACCTTTTTACGACGCGTGACGATTGACCTGGCAGGTCGCCTGCCTTCACTGGAAGAAACAAACGCCTTCAAGGCAGACCAGAGCTCCGACAAGCGGAACCGCAAAATCGATGAACTGCTCGACAGCCCGGAATATGCCGATTACTTCGCCAGCAAATGGATTCACCTGTTGCGCAACGCCCGCAGTGCCCCCGAACATCGCCGCGGGACGTTTTCTTTCCATCACTGGATTCGCGAGAGCTTTCGGCAGAACAAACCCTACGATAAATTTGTCCGCGACATCCTGACCGCTTCCGGTGACGTGACACAGCATCCTCCCGCGACCTGGTATCGTGAAGTCTCCAAAATGGAAGATCAGGTCGAAAACATGTCGCAGATCTTTCTGGGAGTCCGGATCACCTGCGCCCGTTGTCACCATCACCCGTTTGAGAAATGGAGTCAGCAGGACTACTACCAGCTGGCCGCCTTCTTCTCCCAGGTGGATCGCAAGATCAGCGTGGACGGCAACCCGACCTACTTCGAAGAGCGGATCTTCCACAAACGGGGCGTCGCCCAGGTGAAACATCCCGCTACGGGAGAAAAACTGAAACCGGCGGGACTCGGCGCGGAGCCTTTAACGATTCCCGCCGATGATGACCCGCGACACAAGCTGGTCGACTGGATGGTCGATCCACAGAACCCGTATTTCTCTACGGTGCTGGTCAACCGCTACTGGAAACACTTCTTCGGTAAAGGAATTGTCGATCCGGAAGATGACCTGCGGGAGACCAATCCTCCGTCCAATCCGGAACTGCTGGAAAGCCTGCGCCAGGAATTCATCGCCAGCGGCTACGATTTGAAACAGCTGGCGCGTCTGATCTGCCAGTCCGATACTTACCAGCGCAGCGTGGAAACGAACGACTATAACCTGGAAGACACGCAGTTCTTCTCCCGTTTCTATCCCCGCCGGATGAATGCGGAAGTCGTATTGGATGCCATCGATCAACTGTTAGGCACCAATACTTCTTTCTCGCGACTGCCTCCCGACATGACGGCGGTCCAGTTGCCCGACAGTGCTAAAAACTTTTCCAATGAATTTCTGCAGCTGTTCGGACGTCCGAAAGCACAGTCCGCCTGCGAATGTGAACGTTCGCAGGATGGGGATTTACGTCAGAGTCTGTACCTGTTGACCTCGGCTGATATTTTGCAGAAGCTCTCCTCGTCTAAGAGCAGACCGGCACAACTGGCGAAGGAAAAGGAGAAGACCGAGGCACAGCAGATCACCGAACTCTACCTGCGGGCCTTCAGCCGACCTCCCCGCGCGGATGAGTTGAAACTGGCGACGGAACATCTGCAGAAGAACCCTTACAAAAACAAGGCCAAGGCATACGAAGACCTGCTCTGGGCCATATTCAATACCAAAGAGTTTCTCTACAACCATTAAGCCGAGAGATACTCCCGCGGACAGGCACGTGCATCCCCGGCCCGTCAGTCCGTCAGTGATGATTTAATACCTGGTCTGGTGCTCGAGCCGGACTCCATTCTGAACGGGAACCTGCCCTGATGAGACAGATTCGACAGACGCTCTATTCCTGCTGCATTTTCAGTTGCTGCCTGTTAACAGCGCTGGCGCTCTATCCACTTCCGCAGGCCTCTGCCCAGTTACCAGCGGCCATGCTCTCTTCACTGCAGCCGGTGGGAGCAAATCCGGGCTCCGCAGTGGAAGTCAAAATCACGGGTGTCAATCTGGAACAGGTCTCTGCGCTGCAGTTTTCCCACCCGGGAATCACTGCCGTCCAGAAAATGAAACAGGACCCGAAACAGAAAGACAAACAGATCCCTGTAGCGAATACGTTTCTCGTCACCGTCAAGCCCGATGTTCCCCTGGGCGTGTACGACGTCCGGGCCTTGAGTCATTACGGCCTCTCTTCACCCCGTTCGTTTGTCGTCAGCAATCTCCCCGAAACGGTGGAACAGGAACCGAACGATGACCTGGAACACGCGCAGGAAATGCAGGTCAAAAGCACCACCGATGGTGTGATCACAGGTGGCGACTATGATGTCTACCGGTTTCAAGCGAAACAGGGGCAACGATTGCTGATTCTGTGCGAAGCGAAACAGATCGATGCGTTCTGGGAACCGATCCTGACGCTCTATGATGCCAGCGGTAAACAGATCCAGGAAGCCCGCGATCCGACTTTTCACGACCTGATCCTGGATTTCACTGCTCCCAAGGATGGTGAATATAGTGTGCGGGTCCATGATCTGCTGTATGCCCAGAATCGCTATGTCGGCGGGAACAACAATCCCTGCTATTATCGCCTGACGATCAACGATGCTCCCTACATTGATTATGTCTTTCCCCCTGCGGCTAAAGCCGGAACGCAAACCAGCTTCACTCTGTATGGTCGTAATCTGCCGGGAGGCAAAGCGACTGCTCAACTGCTGCCCTGCGGCAAGCCTCTGGAAGCGTTGACCGTGGAGATCGATGTCCCGGAAACAGCCCCTGCGAAACCGGCCATTGAGACATTTCAACGTCTGCGGTTTGGTTCGATGGTCGCTGCACCTTCTGACAGCATGGAAGGGTTCGCGTATCGACTGCCTGCTGAAAATGGCCCTTCCAATTCCGTGTTCATCGGCTTTGCCACTGCACCGGTGGTCGCGGAACAGGAACCCAACGACACATCGGAGTCGCCACAGATGGTCAACGTCCCCTGTGAAATCGCCGGACGATTCGCGACTGTCGGAGATCGGGACTGGTATGATTTTGAAGCGAAAAAAGGGGACGTGTATCAGATCGAAGTCCTTTCACAACGACTGGGTGTCGGCACCGATGCCTTCCTGGTGCTGCAGCAGGTGAATGCTGACGGGACTGCAAAAGACCTGCAGGAAATCGACGATCAGACCCTGGCGGGTATCGGACGCAGAACCCGTGTGCTGAATGTGGGAAAGTATTCATTTAACTCCAAGACCGATGATCCCGGGTATCGCTTCAAGGTACCCGCTGACGGGAAGTACCGGATTCTGCTGCGGGATATGTACTTCATGACTCGCGGAGATGACCGCTTTGTGTATCGACTTTCGATTCGCAAAGAGCAGCCTGACTTTCGTCTGGTCACCGCAACCCATTATCCCGAAGACCTGGGGCCGCAAAACCGGAACCGCGAGCCCTGGTCGACGCTGCTGCGTCGTGGCGGCGTTGAGCGGATCGATGTGCTCGTTTATCGCTGGGACGGCTTTACAGGTGATATTCGACTGCACGTTAAAGGACTGCCCCCCGGAGTGACCTGCGAAGAGACGACCGTGCGTCCCTATCAACAGACCGCGGCTTTGATCTTCAAAGCAGACCAAAGTGTAAAAAACTGGCAGGGACCGATTCAGGTCATCGGCGAAGCAGTTATCGACGGCAAGCAGGAAACCCGCGTTGCGGAGGGAAGTGCCGTTATGGCCCTGGGCCGCACCGCCCGGTTTGTGCCCCGCTCCCGACGGACACGCGAGACGATTCTGTCCGTCACGGAAGAACAGGCGCCCTGCCTGGTGACGATTGGTGCTGGCAAGGTCTGGAAAACTCCAGCCGACACGAAGATTAAGGTTCCCGTACAGGTGACGCGGTATGGTGATTTCAAAGGCGCAGTCCAGTTGATACCGGTCGTGAATCCAGACAAGATTTCGTCCAAGGTCATGACCATTCCGGCGGATAAAGACAGTGGAGAAGTTGAGATCGTCGTAGATAAAAGGGCGATCACCGGGCCGCATCAGATGGTGTTTGAAGTCAAGACCGACGTGCAATACAGCAAGATCAAAGCGGACGGCACTCCCGGTTCACCCCGCAAATTGAGCATTCGCATACCAACGACGCAGATCAACGTGCAGGTGGAGCCGGTGCCGACCGGAAAACAAGAGAAACCCGCGACCTGAGCTTACCAGTCGTAGACACCGAGTCGTTCCGCGGGGGGTAGATGCTCTTTGAGGATGAAGTGCGGTCGTGGATGCGAGTTCACATACGCTGCGATGTCCAGGGCTTCCTGCTCGGTCAGATCGGTATCGTCCGGCGGCATGGAGACTTTGAGCCAGGCAGACAGCTTGTCGTTCCTGCTCAAACCGGCGCCGTCGTTGTAGGATTGTTTTCCCCAGACCGGCGGGCCTTCGGTTGTACCCGCGCCTGACGCGCCGTGGCAGTCGGCGCAGCGATCTTCGTAGAGTTTCGCGCCCCGTTTTTCTTCAGCGAGTTCTGCTTTCCGACTGAGAGACGGCACGTGACGCGGACCGAGTGGTTTCTGATGATTCATCCGGATCTCTGAACCTGAAGAGAGCCAGGTAATATAGGCTGTGATGGCGACGGAGACCTTGCTCCCCAGGGGGGGACGGATCCCATTCTGGCTCCGCATGAAACAGTTCAACACCCGATCTTCCAGCGTAATGACCCGTTTTTCACGTGGTGACCAGGCAGGGTAAGCAGCCGCGACGCCCAGAAAACTGGCTGCGCGGGCATCGGTTCCGTTTTTGAGATGACAGGATGTGCAGTCGAGTGCATTGCCGACATATTGCTTCGAAAGCGGATGTTCGTGAGTGCGCGCGACAAGTTCCTGGCCCAGCTTGACGATTTCGCCCAACTCGCCGGGAGGATAGGCTTCCGGAATGAGAGGCTTTTGAGTGACTTCGGTGCTTTGTTCTGCAGGCAATGTTGTCAGCAGGAATACCGTCAATAGACCGAGAACCGGTACCGTCAGCCAGCGTCGTTGCATCGTCTTCTTTCTCTGAGTTGAGATACAGTTGAGGATAAGTGGGCGCGCATTGTCACTGCTCCGGGCATACGTCTGGGATTATACGCAACGCGGGGCTGGCTGACGGATTTAATTCCGTTTTTATTTCAGAGGCACATAGCCGTAGCCGTCGGCCTGCAGATTGACGAGTGAGGTGAGTGCGGAGACTGCGACATCGGTGAATACGACCACCTGGTCCGGCTTGCCCCCTTTACCGACCAGGGACTGGCCGCAGACATAGATCTGCACTCCCGCTTCATGCAGTTCATGCAGGCAGTCGAGATTCGGATTGCTTTTGGTATCGAACCGCTCTGCATAGGCGTCATCATTCAGCGCACACAGGGTGGCATCGCCATGCAGCACGACGGCAATCTGCGCCGCTGCGGGCTCTTTGCCGGCTCCCTGATAGATGTTGACAAACCGGGCTACCTTTTCGATCGAGGGATTCAATTTATCCGCCGGTCCCCCTTTAGTGAGATCGACGCAGATTTTACTCTGTTCCCGTGGCTGCTGAGCCGCGTTCGGCAGCTGCACTACTTTCCCATACTCCTTGATCGCCGGATGTTTGTATTCGAGCGGGGTAGACTCATTTGCTGATGTGGGAACCGGGTGATTCTTCATCGCTTCGGGAAATCCACGTTTGACGAATTCCGAGACGGTTTTCGCGTGCTGCTGAATCAGCTTGACCACATAGGGATTCTCTGAGGTTTCGATCACACGAACTCCCTTGGGGGTATTCTCCGTCACCATTTTGATCTGTTTCGCGTGGCGGAAGAGTTCAGCAAACAGGGGATCCCGCATGCGGATTGGCTGTACCTGTTCCACTCGTTCTTTCATCCAGTAAACATGCTCACGGATTTTGGCTGCGACCTGGGGATCATCCGATTCCGTCAGCGTCTTAACGCCGTTGGGAAGCAGCTGCACGTCACGCCTGACTTTCTGATGGTTAGTCAGCAGGTAGCGGAAGTCGGCATGGTCTCGGTCATGTGCCTGCGAATGACCATTTCCTTGACCCTGACCGACTCCCGCATGACCGCGTCCACGCCCCGGCCCTTTACCACGTCCGGGACCTCGCTGCGCAAGTGCCGTTCCTGCGATAACACAGACCAGCAGCAAGGCGATTGCATTCCGTACATAATTTGTTTTTTTCACTTTGACGCCCTTTCCATTTCAATCAATTGGGATCGCGCAGATCGGTTGCGAGTCTACGCCCGGCCTTTCAACATGCCTTTCCAGTAGAGTAAAGGCAGAAAATATTTTTTCAGAACCCACATGCTCCAGCGCTCTTTCGACTGATCGAAAGGAAACGTTTCGTTGGGATGTTTGTCGTAGTCGAATTCCGCCAGTACGAGTTTGCCATACCCGGTGACCAGGGGACACGATGTATAGCCGTTGTATTTCGCCGTCAGCGGTTTGCCGTCAATTGCAGATTTCAGGTTTTTCACAGCCACCGGTGCCTGTTTACGGATTGCGGCAGCCGTTTTGGAGGTCGGCAGGTTACTGCTGTCCCCCAGGGCAAAGACATTGGGATATCGCACATGTTGCAGCGAATATTTATCGACATCGACCCAGCCCTTTTCGTCAGCGAGCGGACTATTCGCGATAAACGCCGGCGGTCCCATGGGAGGCGTCACATGGATCATATCGTACTGAATCGAAGTCTCTTCACCGGTTTCCATATGCCGGAAGATGGCTTCTTTCGTCTCTGTACTGATAGCAACCAGTTTCTGATTGAAGCGGGTATCAATATTTTTGCGTTTGATGACCTGCTCCAGTGTTTTCCGGTATTTCTCCACGGCAAAGATACTGCCACTGCCCGAAGCGAAGATGATATGCGTTTTATCGCGGACCCCGGATTTGCGGAAATAGTCGTCTGCCAGATAGCAGATCTTCTGAGGTGCACCACCACACTTGATGCCGGTTTCCGGCTGGGTGAAGATCGCGGTGCCCCCTTTGAAATTGCGGATATTCTCCCAGGTACTGCCGACTGACTCGAAGGAGTAATTGCTGCAGACGCCGTCTTTTCCGAGTGCATCCTGCAAGCCGGTAATGGCATCCCACTTGATACCGATACCCGCACAGACCACCAGGAAATCATACTCGATCGTCTGTCCGTCGCGTGTCTTGAGACGGTTCCGTTCCGGATTGAAGGAGACGACCGCGTCTTTGATCCATTTCGCTTTGGGGGGAATCACAGAGGCTTCGTCGCGACGCGTCTTTTCCTGGCGATAGGTGCCTCCGCCAACCAGGGTCCAGGCGGGCTGATAGAAATGATTCTCCGACGGGTCAATAATGGCCACATCGTAATCACTGAACCAGCCTCTGGTCAGTTTGGCGGCGACAGTGATCCCTGCACTGCCACCACCGACAATCACGACCTGGTGATGGACGACGGACTCGGGTCGTTCCTGGACCTGAGCGTTATTCTCAGTTTTTGCAATCACTTCGGAACTCATATTCATTCTCCCTGTTCTGGAAGTCGGGACGTCTGATCCGGATCATGACGTTCACTGGTTTTGGATTTTACCGGCTGAGGGCAGCGCTTCATGCCGCACATGCCGCTCAGACAGGTTTGCATTCCCAGGCGGGGCAGCAACCATAAGTTCAAAACGAACCACAGGGCCAGCACTGCGAGTAGTACTACAAGGTCAGTCATTGTATTTCTCCTATGAACAGGAACCGGATGGATTCGTGGCACAACTGACCGGATTTCCGTTGACGGTTGTGGGGAGCTCCGCTGTCTCCCATGCCTGGTAGCCACCAGCCAGGTTGATGACGTCAATGCCAGCCGCCTGCAAGAGACTGGCTGCAATTGCAGAGCGAGCCCCACTACGGCATTGCACGACAATTGGCTGGTGGCTTTCCAGGGTTGAGAGCATGTCAGGGAAATGTCCCAGGAACCGGTGTTCGGCCTGAGGAATATGCCCCTCGTTCCATTCGGCGTCAGAACGGACATCGAACAGCGTCACGGCTCCGGATTCAATCTGTGGAGCCAGTTCATTTGGTGTTTTGGCATGATAGCTTTGGGTCGCGTCCCCGGAACGGGTGACGGCACTACGCTCAAACCAGCCAGCGATTCGGTCGACACCGATCTTATGCAGGACGCGATACGCTTCAGGCAGATCTGCCGCTTCGGTAATCAGGTAAACCGGCTGATCATAGTCCACCAGCCAACCCGCCCAGGCAGCCAGAACGGAGAGCGGTATATTAATCGTGCCGGGCACGTGTGCCTGTGCAAATTCTGTCGAGGGAGACAGGTCGATCACGGTTGCAGATGAACTGACCAGCGATTCCTGCACCTCCGGCAGCGGTTTGGGCAGTGATACTTTACCGAGTACCAGTGGACCTTCCTTGTTAACCCGTTTCATTACAGCGAAGTACCGGGGTGCTTCGGGTTGGTCTGCGAGGATGTAATTTACAAACTCGGTCTCATCCTCAAACTGCAGCGCCGGATTGAAACGTTTTTCATAGCCGACAGTCGAAGAGGGAATCGCCCCCAAACCTTTTCCGCAGGCGCTGCCTGCCCCGTGAGCCGGCCAGACCTGCAGATAGTCGGGTAACTCTTTGAAACGCTGGGCCGAATGATAGAGCTGCTGCGCGCCGACCGCGGCACTCCCCTGGATGCCGGCCGCTTCTTCCAGCAGGTCCGGACGTCCAATCGAACCGACGAAGACGAAGTCCCCGGTGAAGATGCCCATCGGTTCATCGGCTCCGCCCCCCTGGTCGGTCAGCAGAAAGGAGATACTTTCCGGGGTATGTCCGGGAGTGTGCAGGACGTCAAAACGAATTTTCCCGACCTGGAAAGTATCTCCCTCTTTCAACAGCTGAGTATCGTATTGGGCCGCGTATTCGTATTTCCATTCCGCTGGACCTGCGTCAGAAACGTACAGTTTTGCTCCGACACGGTCAGCCAGTTCCCGGGCACCGGAAACATAGTCGGCATGAATGTGCGTTTCAGCGACACCGATCAGGTTCACGCCTTCCCGCTGTGCCATTTCGAGGTACTGCTCGACATCCCGCCCCGGATCCACCACGATCGCCTCTTTGGTTTTCTGACAACCGACCAGGTAAGAAGCATGGGCCAGTTTCTGATCGTAAAAATATTTCAATAACATCACTGTTCTCCCTGAAGTGTTAAAGTGGCAATCCTGTTTTGAGCGGGAAGCACCGCACTGACGTTGTGAGTCGTGGTCTGGGCCTGTCGAGCTGCTGCAGGAACCAGTTTGCTCCCTTCGTGAACGATGACGAATCCGCCCAGCAGAACCAGAAATCCTGCAAAGACGGTTTTTAAAACATGTTGATTCAGGCGGGCATTCAGCTTGTGTCCCGCCACACTGCCCGCGATGCCGATTAACGTAAAAACGAGAATCGTATGCCAGTTGACGGACATCTGATGTGAGACGAGGAAATGCTCGTACTTCGCGAAGCCGACAGTCGCATTGATAACAATAATCACGAGGCTGGTGCCGATCGCATTTCGCATGGGGAGCTTGCCCAGAATGACCAGGGCCGGCACGATCAGAAAACCGCCTCCGACTCCCACAAATCCGGTAAGCACGCCGACACCAATCCCTTCACAGGCCATTTTCCAGATAGGCGCCCGGTGAGCGGGGAGCTCCAGTGACTCATGTGCCCCCGCGGCACTACGGGCTCTGCGGAACATGACAAAGGCGGCTGCCAGCAGGACAGTGCCGAAGACGACCAGCTGTAACGCTTCTGTGGCGAGCCCTCCCAGGGAGGCGCCCATCAGCGTTCCCAGCATGCCGGGCAGGCCGAAGAAAATCACGCTTCGCCAGTCGATTAATTTCGAGCTGGCGTAAGGAATTGCAGCGGCAATTGAGATCATGCCCACAATCGCCATGGATTCGGCGATCGATTCTTTCGCGCCGTGTCCCACCAGATAGACTAAGATGGGCACCGTAATCGCCGATCCCCCTGAACCGAGCAGGCCCAGGGTCAGACCAATCAGCAGTGAACCAATCAAGATATACGCCATGATGATCTCCGATCCGATTCAGCTCAGACTGACCAGATGGAGATTCCCTCTCCGATTCAAACAAAGGCCAGTCAGATGAATCACACAACATTATATCGGAACATCGCGATATGTCTATATAGTTATTTTGAAATAGAGATCTTTTTCGAGGTATCTGCCTGTGAACTGGACGGACTGAGAGGGCCCTGATTTAAAAAGATTGTCGTCTCCAGCGAATCCCCTTCACGCCCATCCGTCATAAGCAGCTGTAACATAAGGACTTAAAACACACCTGGCAGCCGTTATTCATTTTTCCAGGAGGATGTTTCACTGTAAGCCGCTCCCGGAAAGCCAGTTGCGTATCGAAAAACGACGCTACTGGACACTTAAAGAGGACTGTTTCTGAGGAGAAATTGTTGGAACGTTTCCTGCAACATGGTATAGTAGAGATTTCCTTCCTGCTGACGTAAGTCGTTACACCACAACAAGACAGGTATTCCATGGCACTCCAGCGGTCCCCCCTGCTCTCACTACTGTTCTGGCTGATCTTCCTGCCGCCCAACTTATCAGCCGAGGACCGTCATTTCAGCTTTGAGACTGACATTGCTCCCCTGTTTGCAGAACATTGTGTCCGCTGTCATTCTCCCGACAACACCAAGGGGGGGGTTTCGCTTGCGAGTATGAAGGATCTGCAGGCCAACGGCTATGTGACTGCCGGGAACCCGGAAGAGAGCTATCTGCTGGAACTGGTTACCTCCCAGGACGGTAAGCCCCCGGCCATGCCTCAAGAAACGGCACCACTTTCTGATAAACAGGTAGCCCTGCTCACCCGCTGGATTAAAGAAGGGGCACACTGGCCGAAGAACGTGGTGGTCAAACAGAAGTCTAAAGCGGATGACAGCTGGTGGTCCCTGCAGCCGTTACGCCGTGATTTTGCGGCCCTGAAACAATCAAGCGAAAATCGTGGTCTACAGATCGATGATTTCATCCGACAGAAGCTGTCCGAGCAACAGTTGACATTGAGCCCTCCCGCTGACCGCAGCACACTGATCCGACGTCTGGCGTTTGACCTGCATGGTCTACCCCCGGATCCGGCAGAGGTGGATGCATTTGTAAGCGATCCCGATCCGCGGGCTTATGAAAAGCTGGTCGACCGCATGCTGGCTTCACCCCTGTACGGGGAACGGATGGCGCAGCACTGGCTCGACCTGGCACATTATGCCGATACGCATGGTTTTGAACGGGATAAACGCCGCGACAATGCCTGGCGCTACCGCGACTATGTGATCGCTTCATTCAACGCAGACAAGCCGTATCCACGTTTTCTCCAGGAACAGATTGCCGGCGATGTACTCTGGCCGGAAAACGAACAGGCCACAATCGCGACCGGCTTTCTGGCCGCAGGCCCCTGGGATTTCGTCGGCCAGGTCGAAACCAAAAGTGATGTCTTAAGGCGAGCCGCCCGTTCGCTGGATCTGGACGACATGGCCACCCAGGTGATGACCGCCTGCATGGGCATCACAATCAACTGTGCCCGCTGCCACGATCACAAACTGGATCCGATCACACAGAAGGAGTATTACCAGTTGCGGGCCGTGTTTGCCGGAGTGAAACGGTCTGAACGCGTCGTCAGTGATTCCGCGATCAAAGCATACGAAAGCAGAAAGCAGGAGCTGACGGCGGAACTCAACGACATCGATTACCGGATCAGCAGACTCGAAGGAACTGGAGTGGATCTGGCGGACATCGTCGGGGGCGGCAATGGCCTGGGAACGGGCGCGTTTCGACAGGGCATCGATGCCCGTACCGCCAAAGTACAGACCCGCGACTTTGGTGCACTGGGGAATGTAAAGACCAACCGGTTTGTGTCTGCCGACTTTGAATTCATCGACGGGGTCTTCATTCCGGATGGCCAGGCAGGGAAAGCGAAGATTGTAGTGAGCTCTACCGGAACGACTGTCTCGGGACTGCCTGCAACCACAGGTAAGGCCTGGGACATGATCCGCAATGGCCCGGTCGCCAGTCAGCATTCCCCCGAACTGGACGGGATCAACTTTACCGAGGCGGGACACAGCCTGCTGGGGCTGCATGCGAATGCCGGGATCACCTTTGATCTGGAAAAAATCCGCTCTTCGACGCAACTGACCGATCTGCAGTTCACGGCGAAACTGGGCTACTTCGGCGCTGGTGGTGTGTTCCATGCGGATGTGCGCGTGTTTGTCGACGGTCAGGAGGTCGCGAAATACATCCATCTCAAACGGGACGATGGCCTGCAAGAGCTCAACATCCCCCTCTCGCCTTCCGCCCACTTCCTGACATTGATCGCGACGGACGGCGGCAACGGTTACAGTCACGACCAGGTCGGTTTTGGCGACCCTCGTCTGAAATCTGCGCTCCCACAGAAACGGGAGCCCGCGCAGGAACGCGAACTGAAACAACTCCGCAAACAGAGAGAAGATGTCTCTTCACAGCTCAAGTCACTCGGTCCCCCGCCTCGCTTCTATGGGGTGGTGGCCAACAAAACTTTACCCGACGTGCATCTGCTGGTGCGGGGAAACCCCGAAGCGCCCGACAAAGAAGCATTAGCACCGGCGACATTACACTCCCTGAAGATGCTTGATCCTGAGCTGGGAACGACTGAGACCAGCGAAGGCCAGCGGCGCGCTGCCCTGGCAAAGTGGATTACGAATCCCGAGAATCCGCTGACGCAACGCGTGATCGTGAATCGACTCTGGCTCTGGCATTTCGGCCAGGGAATCGTCAAAACACCCAGTGACTTCGGCTATGGAGGCGGTCGGCCTTCGCATCCGGAACTGCTCGACTGGCTGGCGGGAGAATTGCAGCGGCAGAACGGGTCGTTGAAAGGGGTGCAGCGGCTGATCCTGTTGAGCGATACCTACCGACAGCAGTCACGTGCCCGGGATGACCAACGCGGATATCAGGTCGATGCCGACAACCGTCTGCTCTGGCACCAGAATCCCCGCCGCAGGGAAGCCGAAGCGATCCGGGACGCGGTGCTGTTCGTGAGTGGCAAGCTGAACCGGGAACGGGGCGGCCCCGGGTTCGAGGATTTCCAGTACCAGGATGCCTATGCTCCGATTTATACCTACGTGACGGCAGACAAGCCGGCATTATGGCGACGGAGCATCTATCGTTACCGTGTCCGCACGACGCCCAACCGTTTTCTGACGACGCTCGACTGTCCTGATCCCGCCAACTTGACGGCCCGGCGGTTGACAACCACTACGCCGCTGCAGTCGCTGGCCCTGTATAATAACGATTTCATGTTAAGACAGGCCCGCTATTTCGCCGAACGGATCAAAAAGGAAGCCGGTTCCGCGCCTGTCGATCAGGTGCAGCGCGCGTTTCAACTGGCTCTGGGTCGAAAGCCGAGCCCGCAGGAATCCCGTCTGTCGGTCGATTTCGTCAAGCAGCAGGATCTGTTTGCCCTCTGTCGCTCTCTCTTGAATTCGAATGAGTTTGTCTATGTCGATTGAACCTCAACCCATGCAGAATCTGTTGCAGCAGGCCAGATCACAGAATCCAGGCCCCCTGTTTTCCCGTCGCGATTTTCTGAAGACGACCGGCAGCGGATTTGGCGGAATGGCATTGCTCGCGATGCTGGCGGGCGAAACACGTGCGGAACCGCATTATCCCGCACGGGCTAAACGAGTGATTCAGATCTTCTGCCCGGGCGGGATGAGTCATGTCGACACATTCGACTATAAGCCGACGCTCGAAAAGCGGGCGGGCCAGCCCTTTGATCCCGACGGCAAGCTGCAGTTTTTCGCTTCCAAGCCGGGCAACTGTCAGCCCGGATACTGGAAGTTTCAGCAGCACGGAGAGTCGGGCCTGTGGATGAGCGATCTGTTTCCGAAGCTGGCCAACTGCATCGACGACATGTCGTTTATCTATTCCATGCACAGCAAGACCGCCCTGCATGGTCCCGCCTGTTTCATGATGAATACCGGGTTCACGCTGCCCGGTTTTCCCAGCATGGGCGCCTGGGTGACGTACGGACTGGGAAGCGAAGCGGAAGACCTGCCTGCGTTTGTTGTCTTGCCCGATCCGCGGGGACTGCCTCCGGGCGGGATCATTAACTGGGGCGCGGGCTTTCTGCCTGCGGTCCATCAGGCGACCACACTGGATACATCGAATCCGCGCCAGCCGATCGCGGATCTGTTTCCGCCAGACGACTTTGCAGAGAAGACTCAACAGAGCGAAAAGGCGGGGCTGGACTTTCTGCAGAAACTGAACCGTCTGCATCAACAGTCCCGTTCTGGAAACAGCGAACTGGATGCGCGGATCAAAGCGTATGAAATGGCGGCCCGGTTGCAGTTGAGTGCCCCGGAAGTAACGGACCTGGGCTCCGAGACGAAAGCGACGCGGGCTCTGTATGACGTGGATCATCCGGAAATTGGTCCCTTCGGGCGTCAGTGTCTGCTTGCACGTCGGCTGGCCGAACGGGGCGTGCGTTTCGTGCAGATTTATTGTGGTGCGGAAAATACGACCGCCAAAAAGATTCGCCCCAATTGGGACAGTCACGAAGACCTGGTCCGCGATCACGGATACTGGGGAGCCGTGCTTGATACCGGAGCTGCGGCCCTGTTGCAGGATCTCAAACAACGGGGCATGCTGGATGACACGCTGGTGATCTGTACCACGGAATTCGGTCGACAGCCAGCCGGACAGGGAAAACAGAGTAAGGGTCGCGACCATAACGCGGGTGCGTTTACCAGCTGGCTGGCCGGGGGCGGCATCAAGGGGGGCGTCGGCTACGGGGCCACCGATGAACTGGGCTTCAAAGCGGTCGAATCGCCGGCTTACAGCTATGACCTGCACGCTACGGCCCTGCATCTGCTGGGCATCGATCACACGAAACTGACGTATTATCACAACGGGATCGAACGCCGCCTGACCGACGTGCATGGGCACGTTATTCAGGAACTGCTGTCCTGATGTATTTTTGTCTTGATTGAAGTGCTTGAATGACCTAGAATCTAAATATTGTTAATTAAATAGCCGCGCTTACCAGAAACCTCACCCCCACCTGTCGCCATTAATATGATTTTAAAGCGATGTGCCTTAATTCTGATGCTGCTCCTGTTCGGCTCGTCTCTGGTCAAAACGAGCTCCGCTGAGGAGAAAGCTCCGGTTTTTGAATCAGACATTCAGCCGATCTTTTCCGCCAGGTGTGGCAAATGTCACTGGGAAAAGGTCCGCAAGGGGGGCCTGGATCTCTCGCGCATCGAAGGGCTGCACAAGGGAGGGGAATCGGGCGAATCGTCGCTGGCTGAAACCGTTGATGAGAGCATGCTGTGGATCATGATCGACGGTGGAGGCATGCCTCCTGAGGATTCCCCGCAGTTAACCAAAGATGAACTCGCGCTGATTCGCAAATGGCTCGAGACCGGCGCCCGTGCTGAAAAGCCGGTTCAGCTGGAAGAGGAACAGATCAACCAGCACGATGTGTTGCCGATTGTTCTGCTGCGATGTACCACCTGTCACGGTGCTCAGCTCAAGCGGGGCGGCCTCGACCTGCGCACGCCGGCCAGCATGCAAAAAGGGGGCGAACATGGTCCCGCCTTTGTGGCAGGCAAGCCGGCAGAAAGCCTGATGATTCAGCGGATTGAGAGTCAGGCCTGTCCGCCACGGGATCAGTTGCTGAAATTTTTTGTCCGGCGGCCTCCCCAATCGGAAGTCGACGTACTGAAACAATGGATCACAGCGGGAGCACCAGTCGCGGACATCGCCCCGGATGTCGCCTCTGACAAACCGGATCCGCTGGTAACGGAAGAAGACCGTGAGCACTGGGCTTTTCAGCCCCCCCAGGCCCCTCAAGGTGTGAAGTCGATCGATGAACTGATCCTGAAAGAACTCCAGAAAAACGAACTGAGCTTCTCGCCGGAAGCCGATCGGGACACGCTGATTCGCAGAGCGTACGTCGATCTGATCGGCATGCCGCCCCCGGTGGAAGAATGGAAATACTGGCGGTCGAGCGACGATCCCCACTGGTACCCGACCATGATCGATCAGCTGCTGGCCTCTCCCCATTATGGCGAGCGTTGGGGGCGTTACTGGCTGGATGTCGCCGGTTATGCAGATTCGGAAGGGGGCGTTTCTTCCGACCCACTGCGGGCCGTTGCCTGGAAATATCGCGACTACGTCATTGATGCGTTTAACAAAGACAAACCTTACAATCGCTTTCTGCTGGAGCAGATTGCTGGCGATGAGCTGATCGATTATCAGCAGACGCCCAAAGTGACGCGGGAAATGGTCGACAACCTGGTTGCAACCGGATTCCTGCGGATGGGCATCGACCAGACCGGTTCCCGAACGATGAACTTTGTCCCTGAGCGACTGGGAGTCATCGATGATGCCATCAACGTGATGGGCTCCGGAGTGATGGGGCTGACGCTGGAATGCGCCCGCTGCCATTCACACAAGTACGACCCGATTCCCCACCGCGATTATTACCGTTTCAAGGCGGTCTTTCAGGGAGCCCTGGATGAACATGACTGGCTGACATTCAAGAATCGCTCTCTGGAAGTGGGCACCGCGGAACAGAAGCAACGGGTGAAGCAGACCAATCCGGTTCTCAGCAAACAGCTGAAACAACTCGCATCCCGCCACAAACAGGCAGTCGCCGACCTGCAACTGGAACTCTTAAGACAGCATTACCCGCAGCAGAGCGAAGAGGACCGCCAGAAAACACTACGCGCTCTGAAGGTTGCAGATAATACCCGGACTCAGGAACAGCGGATCCTGGTGGAAAAACTGAGAACGGCCGAGCTGATGCCGGAAGCGGCATGGAATGATGATGTCCAGGCCGCGAAACAGCGGCTCAAGGATATTGAACAGGAGACATCGCGTGTGCAGGCGCAGATGGAGCCGCCACTGACGATTCGTGCCCTGTGGGATCGGGGTCGCCCCTCTCCCACTTACATTTTGAGACGGGGAGAACATGATCAACCGGGCGAACTCGTCGGTCCCGGCGTGCCGGCGGTGCTCGATCCGGATGGAACGCCATTTGAGGTGAAGCCCCCCTTCCCCGAAGGGACCCCCAAGACTGGCCGCCGACTGGCTTTGGCAAAATGGTTAACCCGGGACGACCATCCGCTGACCGCGCGCGTGATGGTGAACCGGATCTGGTATCACCATTTCGGGACCGGCCTGGTCAAATCACTGGAAAACTTCGGCATCAAAGGGGAACGCCCTTCACATCCGGAGTTACTGGACTGGCTGGCGGTCCGGTTTGTCGAACAGGGCTGGAGCATCAAAGATCTGCATCGTCAGATTATGAATTCCAAAACCTATCGGCAGTCGAGTCATATTACGCCGGAGATACAGCAACACGATCCACAAAACCGGCTGCTGTCGCATTTTCCTCTGCGGCGGATGAATGCGGAGGCCCTGCGCGACTCACTGCTGTTCATTTCCGGAAAACTGGATGAAGGAGCCGGCGGTCCCCCCGACTCGGTAAGTGTTGACCAGAATGGCCTGGTGAGTGCGAATGCCACCGCAGAGGGAGGCTGGCGACGGAGTATCTATCTGCAGTATCGACGAACGCAGATCCCCACGATGCTGGACACGTTCGATTATCCTGAAATGGGACCAAACTGCGTGACGCGGAGTGTTTCTACGGTCTCCCCGCAATCGCTGATGCTGATGAACAACGAGCGGGTCCGCGATCTGGCAGTAGCGTTTGCGGACCGCGTGCAGAAAATACTTGCCAAACAGAACGATGAGACACGCGAGGCCCGCGTGAAACTGGTTTACGAGATGGCCCTCTGCCGTCCGCCAAGTCAGACCGAACAAGAGCTGGGCGTCCAGACACTTAAAGAACTGGAGACCAGCTGGAATGATAATTCCCAGGCGGCACTGGAGACGTATTGTCACACGATCCTGAATTCCGCTGCATTTCTTTATATTGATTAAGTACGATGAAGCATCCATCCGACAAACTGCAGACGCGTCGAGACTTCTTTGCCCGTACCAGTGACGGCATTATGGGGGCGGCACTGACTCAGCTGCTGTGCCAGGACTTTTTTGGCGGTACTCAGGCGCTGGCTGAAGAAGCAGAACAGGCGCCGCAGCAGTACGACCTGAAGCCGAAACAGCCTCACCATGAGCCCAAGGCAACTTCGGTCATTCACCTGTTCATGAACGGGGGGCCGAGCCAGATGGATCTGTTCGATCCCAAACCGGTACTCGACAAGATGGACGGCAAACCGTATCCGGGGAATATCGAAGACCTGGGCAACTCGAATACGAGCAGCATCGGCGTGATGCTGGGGGGCCAGTACAAATTCGCCCGGCATGGGGAATCGGGCATGTGGATGGCCGACGTGCTGCCTGAAACCGCGAAGATGACCGACGAGCTCTGCCTGATCAACTCGATGTGGACCGACCACCCCAACCATGACAATGCCCTGTATAAGATTCACAGCGGTCGACTGTTTATGGGCTATCCCACCTTTGGTGCCTGGACGGTGTATGGCCTGGGAACCGAAAATCAGAACCTGCCCGCGTATGTCGTGCTGACCGATCCACTGGGTGCCCCTAAAAACGGAACCCGCAACTGGACCGCCGGCTTCCTGCCTCCGACTTACCAGGGAACGAGGCTGCGTCCGACCGGATCCCCCATCCTGAACTTGAAACCACAGTATGAGCAGCCCTCCGCAGTCACGGAGTCCGCACAAAAACTGTTGAATCAGCTGGATGAGATTCACCGTAAGGAGCGTCCTTATAATCCGCTGCTGGATGCCCGCATTGAATCGTACAGTCTGGCGGCCCGGATGCAGATGTCGGCCACCGAAGCGCTGGATCTCTCCAAAGAAACCAAACCGACGCTGGAACAGTACGGGATTGGTGAAAAAGCGACCGACTCCTACGGGCGTCGCTGCCTGCTGGCCCGCCGACTCGTGGAACGGGGCGTGCGGTTTGTGCAGATCTTCCTCGAAGAACAACCGTGGGATAGCCATGCTGACCTGAATGCCAATCACCGACTGATGTGCGAACGCACGGACAAGCCCGTGGCAGGGCTGCTCCGCGATCTGAAACAGCGAGGGCTGCTCGATAACACGCTGGTGATCTGGGGAGGCGAATTCGGACGGACGCCCACAACGCAGAAATCGGCCAACGGTTTTTCGGGCCGCGATCACAACATGCAGGCCTTCACATCCTGGATGGCCGGTGGTGGGGTCAAAGGGGGCACGTCTTACGGCGTGACGGATGAATTCGGACACAGCGTCGTCGAGAACCCGGTGAGCGTGCATGATTTCCATGCGACCATTCTGCATCTGCTGGGCCTGCATCATCAGAAACTGCACTTTACCCGCAGTGGTCTGGAAGAACGGCTGACCGGAGTCAAACCGCCGCGCGTGGTCAAGGAGATCATCAGTTGAGTCCGTCTGCACGCGACCTGACCCGACGCGAACTGCTGCACTGCGCCGCGACGGCCGGTATCGCAGCGATGCTGGGAAACCAGACGAGCCAGGCAACAGGTACCGAGGATGCGTTACCCACGATCATCGATACCAACGTCAGTCTGTTTCGCTGGCCCTTCCGTCGTCTGCCGCTGGATGAAACATCTTTGCTGGTGCAGAAGCTCCGCTCGCTGGGAGTCGTTAAGGCGTGGGCCGGGAGCTATGAAGGTCTGTTGCACCGGGATCTCTCTTCCGTTAACCAGCGGCTGGCAGCGGAGTGCCAGAAGTATCCCGAATTGATTCCCTTCGGCACGATCAATGTGTCACTGTCAGACTGGGAAGACGATTTCCGGTATTGCATTGCCGTCCACAAAATGCCGGGAGTCCGAGTTTATCCCGGATACCATGGCTACGCCCTGGACGATCCCCGTTTTCTGGAACTAATGAAACTCGCTGCTACTCAGAAGTGCCTGGTGCAGATTGCTGTCTCGCTGGAAGATACGCGGACACAGAGTCATCTGGTGCGCGTGCCTGATCTGGATTTGAGTCCGCTGCCTGCCTTGATAAAACAGGTTCCCGACGCCAAAGTGCAACTGCTCAACGCGCGTCCGCGGACTCCCTTGTTGAAACAACTGGATGAATTACCGGGAGTCTACTTAGATACGGCCCGCGTGGATGGGACCGACGGCGTGCCGAACCTGATAGAGGCCTGTCCCCATGGACGGGTGCTGTTCGGCAGTCATGCGCCGTTTCTGATTCCTGAAGCACCGCTGGTGCGCGTGTATGAGTCCCGCAAGCTCGACGCTCCGTCGCTGGCCGCGCTGCTGTCGGGTAATGCATCTCGTTTGATGGCCTCCTGTCAGGAATCGCATTCGTCTGCCGTCCGTGTGCGGAAACCCAGGTCTGTACCCACGACGATTAACGCCGAGAAGATTCATGTCGGGTTGCCCGGACAGGATCAGTTGAAGCGCTATCGAATCTGGGACTCGTACTTCACGCCCTCTCATTCCAGCCCCGGTCGGGACGGGAGCAGTAGACTGATCGCGGATATCGAACGTACTCTCCCCGCCGCCCGGACCGGTCAGTTTGAAAAGCTGTGTTACTTCGCCCATGTCGGCCTGGGAACCACCAGTGATCCCCAACTGGAACAACTGCTGCGTTCCCAGCCTGAGGTGGTGCTGAAACCGCTCCAGAAATGGCCGAAGCTGTTGATCGGGATGATGCAGCTGAATGCCAACGATGTGCCGGCCTCACTGGCAGCCCTGGATCGCTGGATCAAAGACGGCCCGATGCGGGGCGTCTATTTTGCGAGCAGTGGACCGGGCGCAATGACCTGCACGCACCCGAACTTCAACCCGCTCGTCGAACGGATTGGGGAGCTGAACGGGGTGATTATGCAACACACCTGGTTCAAAACCGGCGGTAAAAGTGGACCGGGAGAATCGACGCCCGCTGAACTGGCCATTCTGGCGAAACGATTTCCTGACCAGCAATTCCTGTGTGCCCACGCGGGCGGTGAATGGGAACAGGGCATCCGCGCGGTGCGGGACTGCGGGAATATTCTCGTGGAGACTTCGGGCTTCGATCCGACCGCCGGGTTTATCGAAATGGCAGTGCGGGAACTGGGGGCAGAACGCGTGGTCTTCGGGAGTCACCTGCCTTCGCGTTCGCTGGGAACCGAGCTGTGCAAAGTCACCTGTGCCCAGATTACCGAGCCGGAGAAACGACTGATTCTGGGTGAGAACTACCGCCGACTGCTGGCGGCCCAGGATCAAAAAGCGGACTAGATCAGTTCCGTGATCACTTTCCCTTCGGGGAGGGCCAGCATGGGACGGTCATCGAGCGTGCGGAGCTCTGCCTGTGGATTCAGGCCCAGCGCGTGATAGACGGTGGCAGCATAGTCGGGCACTGAGACTGGTCGGTCTGTGATTTCCGCGGCATGTTTATCACTGGCACCGAGCACGATGCCCGTTTTAATCCCACCGCCACCCAGGGTAAGGCTGAAGCAGCGGTTCCAGTGATCGCGTCCGGGAGCCCGCGGGTCATTGTTCAGTCGCGGTGTCCGGCCAAATTCACCGGCGGTAATGACAAGCGTATTCTCCAGCATCCCCCGCTGATCCAGATCATTCAGCAGCGCCGCGTAGCCCTGTTCGTAGGGAGGCACTTCGGTACGGAGGCGGGGGAAGACTTCCGGGTGGTGATCCCAGCCATAGCGGACATAGCCTTTCACGGTCACAAACCGTACCCCAGCTTCCACCAGACGACGGGCCAGCAGGAGCCCCTGTCCGACCCGGTTGCGGCCGTATTGCTCGCGTACCTGATCCGATTCCTGCGCAATGTCAAAGGCATTTTTGGCCCGTTGTGAAGTCACCATCGAAAGCGCACGGGCACGGAACTGTTCATGAGTCTTCGCGAATTCGAGTTGTTTTTCTTTTCGCGCCTGATATTGATCGAGGGCGGTTAACAACTGCTGCCGATCACTCAAACGTTCGACGCTGACCGAATCGGGGGGACTGAATTCATTGACGGCAAAGCTGCTGCTGTTCGGATCGCGTTCAACGACAAAGGGGTCATAGGTCCGCCCCAGGTAACCACCAAAGCCGGGATCGCCATATTGCGGGCTGTCCAGCTTTCCCACCTGCACGAAGGGGGGCGTCTGTCGGGGACGGCGTTCCTGCTGCCAGGTAAGCATTGCCCCGAATCCGGGAGGATTGATGGCAGGGGTCAGCTTGTTGCCGCTCATCAGATGAAAGTCACCCTGCCCGTGCGTGGGCGAGTAGGAATGCATCGAGCGAATCAGCGAGAATTTATCTGCACACGCCGCCAGATTTGGCATGAGTTCACAAAGCTCCATGCCGGGAACACGCGTCGAGATGGGGGTCAGTTCTCCGCGAATTTCAGAGGGGGCCTCTGGTTTCATGTCATACATGTCGATATGACTGGGACCGCCGAGCAACCAGAGCAGAATACAATTCACTTCCTTTTTGGGCTGAGCCGCTTGAGCCGGCTGCCGAAAGGTATCCAGCAGATTCACTCCCAGCGCAGACAGACTTCCCACCTGCAGTAATTCACGCCGATTCAGACCCAGATTCAAACGGAACATATTCAGACCTTCAGTCCGGGGAGGGTTGGGGCTCAGGGTGGGAGATTTGAGGATACGAACAACCATCACATAAACACATACTAATGTGTCATCCAGAAAAATGCACTCCCAATCTGGCGAGATTTTTAGAATCGACGATGGGTCGATTTCAGCTTTTCTGTTTCCCCGTCCTGCGATAATCTTGCGGCGTCATCCCTGTTGTACGGCGAAACTGGCGGGTGAAGGCACTCTGGTCTGCGTAACCCACATCTACCGCGATGGCGGAGATCGGATCGTCTGTTTCATGCAGTTGCTGCTGGGCCTGGTCGATGCGCAGTTTTAAGAGCCACTGGCTGGCATTGAGACCAAACACGCGACGAATACGTCGATCGAACTGGTAGCGTGACATCCGTGCCTGGGCCGCCAGTTCCGGGATTGAAGGCGGCTCTGAGAGATGTTCCTCCGCGTATTGGATGGCTGTGGCGACATGTTGATATTCATCGGTCTCGTAGTCCGGCAACTGCAGGTCCTGCGAGACACCGACCAGCCCCACAATCTCTCCGTCCTGATTGGTCAGCGGCAGCTTCGTCGTCAGGCACCAGCCGACGGCCCGTGAAGGGTAGACGTGCAACTCGAGCTGTGACAGCAGAGGTTTTCCGGTCGCTAAGACGCGTTGATCCTGTTCCTGGAACCGATTTCCCAACGGGGCGCGAAAGACTTCACAGGGCGTGCGACCCAGCAGCTGTGACTTGTGTTGTAACCCACATCGCTGCTGCAGCGTGCTGTTGACGACGAGGTAGGCCCCCTGCGCGTCTTTGATGAAATAGACAATATCAGGCAAGTGGTCGAATAATGCCTCGCCTGTAAAGGGCTGATCCAGCTGGTTCAGGAAAGCGCGGATCATCTTCAATTCCTTTTCGTCAATTCCTGGAAATACCTGATTATGCGCATTTTCAAGTCCGTCGTCCATGGAGCGACTATATGGGTTGCCTGCTGAGCCGGTATTGTGTCTGATAGAGATGATTACGAATCCCAGCTAAAGGAGACGCCGCGTGACTGATGATACCCCCATTTTCCGTGGCTGCATGCCGGCCCTGATGACCCCCTGCCGGTCCGATGGAAGCCCGAACTACGATGCGCTGGTCAGTAAGGCCGGGGAACTGATCGACCTGGGCATGCGGGCTGTTGTGTACTGCGGTTCCATGGGAGACTGGCCTCTGTTAACCGATGCTCAGCGCCAGGAAGGAGTCAGGCGTCTGGCGGAAGCGGGCGTCCCGGTGGTCGTAGGAACGGGAGCCCAGAATACTCAGAGCGCAGCGTCCCATGCGGCACATGCCCAGGAAGTCGGTGCTGCCGGGCTGATGCTGATTCCGCGGGTCCTGTCGCGCGGTACCTCGCCTGCGGCACAACGTGCTCATTTTTCCGAGATCCTGCAGGCGGCTCCTGAATTGCCGGCGGTGATTTACAACAGCCCTTATTATGGTTTTGAAACCAGGGCAGATCTGTTTTTTGAGTTGCGGAGTGCGCATCCGAATCTGGTGGGGTTCAAAGAATTTGGCGGTGCGGAAGCGTTGACCTACGCCGCTGAGAATATCACCAGTGGGGATCCTGGTCTGTCCCTGATGGTGGGCGTCGATACGCAGGTGTTCCATGGTTTCGTTCGTTGTGGTGCGGTAGGGGCGATTACGGGCGTTGGCAATGCCTTGCCGAAGCCGGTGCTGCGACTGATCGCACTTTGTGAGCAGGCAGCGCAGGGAGATGTCGGAGCCCGCAAACTGGCGCAAGAACTGGATGAGGCACTGGGGGTGCTGTCGCGGTTTGATGAGGGCCCCGACCTGGTACTGTATTATAAGTCGTTGATGGTGCTGGAAGGGAATCCCGAATACGAGTTGCACTTCAACCCTTCTGATCAGTTGTCGGAGAGCCAGCGCTGCTTTCTGCATGACCAATGGCAGTTATTCAAAAACTGGTGGAATCAATGGCCGGGAGCAAACGCATGAGCACGACTGATGTTCGAGTCCAGGTCATTGATTCGCATACCGCAGGCGAACCGACGCGGGTGGTACTGACGGGCGGGCCCGACCTCGGTACGTGCTCTTTGAGCGAGCGACGGAAACGGTTCCGGGGGACAGCGGATGACTTTCGGAAAATGTTGATCGATGAGCCGCGGGGAAACGAAGCCATGGTCGGAGCCCTCTTGTGTGAACCGACCGATCCAGAGTGTGCCACGGGAGTGATCTTTTTTAATAACCGTGGCTACCTGGGAATGTGCGGGCACGGGACGATCGGCGTGGCGGTGACACTGGCCTACCTGAAACGCATCGGACCGGGATCTCACAAAATCGAAACGCCGGTGGGCATCATCAGTGTCGAATTACACGATGCCCACAGTGCGTCGATCCAAAATGTCCCCAGTTATCGCCTGCACGCCGGGATCACAGTTGACGTGCCCGAACTGGGAACCGTCACCGGAGACGTGGCCTGGGGAGGCAACTGGTTCTTTCTGACCGAAGCGCCCCTGCCCCTGTCGCCGGATCGGATTCCAGAAATCACGACTGCCGCGCTGCGAGTGCGGACGGCGCTATCTGAACAGGGAATTTTTGGCACTGACGGCGCGGAAATCGATCATGTCGAGTTTTTTGCCCCTGCCCAATCGGCTACTGCGAACAGTCGGAATTTTGTGCTTTGTCCGGGCGGCGCCTATGATCGTTCGCCGTGCGGCACTGGTCTGAGTGCGAAGCTGGCCTGTCTGGCCGCGGATGGGAAGCTGGCACCAGGTGAGCGCTGGGTGCAGGAAAGTATCATCGGCAGCCGGTTTGAGGGATCGTATCAAGGGGGGACGGACGGGCGTATCCTTCCCCGGATTACAGGCAATGCTTATATTGTAAGTGAAAGCCAACTGATTCAGCAGACCGGGGATCCGTTTGGACGAGGGATCCCGATGGGAGAATTCATATGACAGAGGAATCACGGTCCGGAGAGGTGATTGTTGTCGGCGGTGGCATTATTGGCATCGCCTGTGCGCATTATCTGACAAAAGCCGGATATCAGGTAACGGTCATTGAGCGGAACTCGGTGGCGGGAGCCTGCTCACATGCGAATTGCGGTTTTATTGCGCCGAGCCATGTACTGCCCCTGACCGAACCTGCTGCGGTCAAGATCGCGTTGAAATCACTGTTCAATCCGCGGGCTCCCTTTCGCGTCAAACCCCAATGGAATTTTGCCTTCTGGAAGTGGATGCTGCAGTTCGGTCGGCGCTGCACGCACCAGCAGATGCTGGCAGCCGGTCCCGCTTTGAAAGCAATACTCGATCTGTCGATGCACGAGTATCGACAGCTGCTCAGTGAAGAGAACTTCGCCTGTGAGTGGCAGGACCATGGACTGCTGTATGTCTTCCAGTCGCAGAAGGGACTGGCGGGTTACCGTGAGACCGACCAGTTGATGACGGAACATTTCGGTGTCTCGGCCCGGGAAATTCCGGGTGAAGAATTGCCGACCTTTGACCCGGCCCTGAAGCCGGGGCTGGCGGGGGCCTTCCATTACACGTGTGACGCCTCACTCAAACCGGATCTGCTGGCAGCCGCCTGGTCAGAACGACTGAAGGAACGCGGCATCATATTCCGGGAAGAGTGTGAGCTGACGGGAGTGACACAGACGGGGGGAAAGATCACGCAGTTGCAGACTTCCCAGGGAGAGATGCAGGCGGACGCGATCGTCTTTGCGACCGGGGCCTGGAGTCCCCTGCTGGCGAAGCAACTGGGCTGTGAAATTCCGATTTTGCCCGGCAAAGGATATTCAGTGACGATGGCGGCGCCCGATCCGAGTCCCCGGCATCCGATGCTGTTCCCCGAACATAAGGTCGGAGTCTGCCCGTTCGAGAATCGTTTCCGGCTGGGTTCCATGATGGAATTTACAGGCTATGATTCCTCGATTCCCGACTACCGGATCGAGCAGCTGCGTGAGTCGGCGCGCCCTTACCTGGTGAGTCCATATACCGAGACAGAATACGAACGCTGGTACGGCTGGCGGCCGATGACCTGGGACAGCCTGCCGATGATTGGACCGGTTCCCCGTTTGCAGAATGCCTGGCTGGCGGCGGGGCACAACATGCTGGGGATGAGTATGGGAGCTGCGACCGGAAAACTGATTGCTCAGATGGTCAGTGCAGAATCCCCCGCGATCGATCCAGTCCCTTACGCCCCTACTCGTTTTGGATAAAGGTGTGCCTGTCCTGCTGCCTGGCACACACGCACAGAACGTTCGGCCAGAGGAGGCATTTCTTTGAAGACTCAAAAGAAATTAACACAGGAAAAATCCGGGCAGAGACCATACTGCTTATTTGATTCCTGATGTTAGCTGATATAATACGTGAGACGGGCCGTCATACATTATGGAAATCCGCCTACCATGAGAAATGAGTTTTCAATCACCAATGTCAGGTCGAACCAGCTACTGGCGCTGATGGTTCCCTGTCTCCTGTTTGTCGCCTCTCTTTCTTCAAATGCTTTCGCAGAGAGCAATCTTCGTCAAGCCAATGAAGGCCGCTGTGCTGTTCTTGAGCTGTTTATCCGCAACGATTGTGAGAACTGTCCCGAAGTCGAGAAACGGGTCAGAAAATTTGCGGAGCAGAACGGCAAAATCAAGCTGTATGTCCATAATCTGGATGAGTCGAAAAAATACGAAGAACGCTATCAGCAGATCCTGAAGTATTTCCAGCTAAAAGAAGCAACGCTGCCGGCGGCCTATGGCTGCAACTCGATCTTGAGAAATCTCAAGCCGGATGATTCGACGGAACGCAGGCTGGAGTCCTTAATCACTGTGACCGCTTATGTCCGTTCGGGATGTTCCAAGTGTGCGGCTGCGAAAGTCTATCTGAAGGGTCTCAAGCAGCGGTATCCGGGATTCAAATTCAAAGAACAGGATCTGGTCTACAGCGACGAGGCACGGGAGAAAGTTCAGGAACTCTCTCAACGCTACGGCAAACAGGCGGTGAGCGTACCCGTGATCCATATCTGCAATCAGTTGATGATTGGCTGGACGGGTGAAGCATCGACGGGCGAAAAGCTGGAATCGACGCTGAAATACTGGACGACTGACTGTCCCCAGGAGGAAAAAGAAAAAGCGAAAGACAAGGAAAGTTCATCTGCCCCCGCGATTCTTCCTGAGAAATTCCGGGTGACGACTGCCGCAGTTCCTGATGCGAAGACCGTCGACTGGCAGATGATCGCCTTCCGGGCCGATCCGGACAAAGCAGAAGCCGAGGAGGACGACCCCCTGCCCCCCGTTCCCGGCAATGATCCGCTGCCCCCCATTCCGGGAGGGAGTGCGAGTGCCCCGCCTGTTCCCGGGGAGCAGCCGCCCCCACCCGTGGTCGATGGAGCTCCTCCGTTGCCTGCACCAGCTCAGTCAAAGGATACGATCGAAGTTCCCCTGTTGGGGGAGTTGAGTCAAAGCCGGTTAGGAATGCCGGCTTTTACTTTTTTAATCGGCCTGGTCGACGGTTTTAATCCCTGCGCCATGTGGGTGCTGCTGTTTCTGCTGTCGCTGCTGGTGAATCTCAAGAGCCGAAAAAAGATCCTGGCGGTTGCGGGGACGTTCGTCGTGATCAGCGGCCTGGCCTATTTCGCGTTTATGGCGGCCTGGCTGAATGTCTTCCTGCTGATCGGTTATCTGCGGTGGGTGCAACTGCTGCTGGGCGTCTTTGCGACCCTGGTCGGTCTGATCCACATCAAGGATTTCTTCGCGTTCAAGAAAGGAGTCTCACTGTCGATTCCCGAATGGGCCAAGCCGGGCCTGTATGCACGGATGAGGCGGGTCGTGAATGCGGAGAACCTGACTGGCGCCATCATTGGCGCATCGATCCTGGCGGTGCTGGTGAATATCATCGAACTGCTCTGCACGGCAGGTCTCCCGGCGCTCTATACCGAGATACTGATGATGCAGAACTATCCCGCCTGGGAAACCTATGCTTACCTGAGCCTGTATATTGTCGCCTATATGCTGGATGACTCGATCATGGTGGCGATTGTGGTCGTGACGCTGGGCAAGCATAAGCTCCAGGAAACCCAGGGACGCTATCTCAAGCTGTTCAGCGGCGTGGTCATTCTGCTGCTGGGGCTGATATTGATCATCAAGCCTTCACTGCTGCTCTGACAGACGTCAATCGAATAGTCTTTCCGGCTCACCTCTGCAGGTTTTGGCACTGCCTGCAATATTTTACCGGTAGCATTTTTGAGACTGACTGATAAGAATACAACAATGGTCTGCGCTTGCGAGGGCTGTTCGGTTGCTATCAGACAGGGAAAGGGTGAGCTGGAATGAGCCTGCATCACAAATCGGATCGGAAAAGCAAAACAGCAGATTCTATTGCTCAGGATCTGGGCTCCCTGCCGCTGCAGGAATTGAATGAAAAACTGGAAACTACAGCAGAGGGTCTGAGTGCTACGGAGGCCAGTCAGCGGCTGACGCACTACGGTCCGAATGAACTCAAAGACGAGAGCATCAATCCGGTCCTGAAGTTTTTGACCTACTTCTGGGGACCGATTCCCTGGATGATCGAAATCGCGGCGATCCTGTCGGCTGCAGTTCGTCACTGGGACGATTTCGCGATTATTATGACCCTGCTGATATTCAATGCAATTGTCGGCTTCTGGGAAGAATTTCAGGCTGATAATGCCATTGCCGCTTTAAAAGAGAGCCTGGCACTCAATGCGCGCGTGAAGCGCGACCGTAAGTGGGTTTCCGTACCAGCCCGGGAGCTGGTACCAGGAGACGTGATTCGCATCCGGCTGGGTGACATTGTGCCCGCGGATGCCTGCCTGATGGAGGGAGATCCGGTCGAAGTCGATCAGTCAGCACTGACCGGCGAGTCGCTGCCGGTCACGCGTAACACGGAAGAGACAGTGTATTCCGGCTCGATCATCAAACAGGGAGAAATCGATGCGCTGGTCTACGGTACGGGAGTGAATACCTATTTCGGCCGGACTGCACGACTGGTGGGCACGACAGAAACCACGAGTCACTTTCAGAAAGCCGTTCTCAAAATCGGTGATTTTCTGATTGTGATTGCGATTACCCTGGTGGCTTTGATTCTGCTGGTGGCACTGTTCCGCGGTGATTCGTTTACGACGACACTGCAGTTCGCGCTGGTGTTGACCGTGGCTGCGATCCCGGTGGCGATCCCGGTGGCGATGCCGACGGTGCTGTCTGTCACGATGGCTGTGGGGGCACGCATCCTGGCGCGAGGGCAGACGATTGTCAGCCGGCTGGCTTCGATTGAAGAGCTGGCAGGCATGGATGTGCTCTGCTCTGACAAAACCGGCACCTTGACGCAGAACAAACTGACTCTCGGCGATCCCTTTTTGATGGAGGGGATCTCGCAAGACCAACTGTTACTGGCGGCCGCCCTGGCCTCTCGCGCGGAGGACCAGGATTCGATCGACCAGGCTGTTTTAGCGGGCTGCCAGCATCTGGAACAATTGGATGACTACCAGGTCGCTCACTTCCAGCCATTCGACCCGGTACACAAACGGACGGAAGCGTTGATCCATCGTCCTGACCACAGCGACTGGAAAGTCTCCAAAGGGGCCCCGCAGACCATTCTGGCGCTGGTCTCTAATCCGGAGCAGATCCGTGATCAGGTCGAAGCCGCCATTGATCAGTTTGCGGCCCGGGGTTTTCGGTCACTGGGGGTCGCGGAGACCGGTGCCGATCATGAATGGCGTTTTCTGGGTGTGTTACCCCTATATGACCCACCGCGGGAGGACTCGCGGTCGACACTCGAAACAGCGCAGCAGATGGGATGTGCGGTCAAAATGGTCACTGGAGATCAGCTGGCCATCGGACGCGAAATTGCCAGCCAGCTCGATATCGGCAGTAATATTATCGATGCCAAGATCTTCGAAGAAGCCAGCTATACTGATTCAGCGCGAATGGATCAGTTAATCGAAGACGCAGACGGGTTTGCCCAGGTTTATCCAGAGCACAAGTACCATATTGTCGATGTGCTGCAAAAACATGGTCATATTGTGGGTATGACGGGCGA
This sequence comes from Gimesia panareensis, assembly GCF_007748155.1. GTDB lineage: Bacteria > Planctomycetota > Planctomycetia > Planctomycetales > Planctomycetaceae > Gimesia > Gimesia panareensis. The sequence continues at coordinate 2,284,001 of NZ_CP037421.1, read as the reverse complement.
CGGTGTGAATGATGCACCGGCATTAAAAAAGGCGGACTGCGGGATTGCCGTCTCCGGCGCGACAGATGCAGCGCGGGCCGCTGCGGACATCGTACTGCTGTCCCCCGGATTGTCGGTGGTGATTGATGCCATTCAGGAAGCGCGGAAAATCTTTCAACGGATGAACAGTTATGCGATCTACCGGATTGCCGAGACGATCCGCGTCCTGCTGTTCATGACGTTGTCAATTCTGGTGTTTGATTTTTATCCGGTGACTGCCGTGATGATTGTGCTACTGGCACTGCTCAACGACGGAGCCATCCTGTCCATTGCCTATGATAACGTGCGTTACTCGGATCAGCCGGAACAGTGGAATATGCGGCAGGTGCTGGGAATAGCCAGCATGCTGGGGCTGGCAGGAGTGGTCGCTTCCTTTGGGCTGTTCTACCTGGGGGAACGGGTTTACCATCTTGATTATCCCACGATCCAGTCCCTGATCTATCTGAAACTGTCGGTGGCAGGTCAGTTGACGATCTTTGCCACTCGTACCCGTGGGCCATTCTGGTCGATTGTCCCTTCGAAGATTCTGATCGGTGCTGTTATCTGCTCCCAAAGTATCGCGACACTGGTTTCCGTTTATGGAATTCTGATGGCTCCGATCGGCTGGGAACGGGCGGGACTGGTCTGGATCTATGCGATTGCCTGGTTCCTCGTCAATGATCGGTTGAAACTGATGGCCTATCGCATCTTCGACCATCATCAACTGCGGCGCAGCGTTTGAAGTCTCAGGGAGTTATTTTTCGGACTTACCGCTATTCGGCCCTGAGTTTAAGTTCTTTGACCAGCGAGACCGTTTCAGCCTCTGCAGAATGATTTCTGGCAAAGTCGTGTTTCTGAAAGACATTCAGCATGCGACGATTGTCCGGATCGGTTTCCGCCACGACCCGCTTGATGCCCCAGTGTCGACAGACTTCCAGGCAGTAATCGGTCAGGATCGAACCCAGACCCTGTCCGTGCCACTGATCACTGACGAGAACCGCATATTCGGCTTCCTGGTGATCGGCGTCTGCGACCAGTCGGCCCACGCCGATAATCTGCTGTTTGCCCTCCACTTCCAGTTCGGCCACAATCGCAATTTCACGGTCATAGTCGATAAAACAGAAGCGGGCGGCCATGTCGTGTGTGGTACCATGAAACGAATAGCGGAAACGGGCCCGGATTGACGCGGGCGAACAGCTTCCGAGCAGTTCGTGCCACTTTTCCTCGTCTTCGGGTTTGATGGGACGGAGCTGGACCTGCGTGCCGTCTTTGAGCGTGGCTGTGCGTGAAAATTCTTCGGGATAGGGACGGATCGCCAGATGGGAATAAGGGCGGCTGGGTTTCTGTTTTTCTTCGAGGTCAACAATGATACGGGCGTCGAGGGCGACAACTCTGTCGGGGGAGACGAGCAGCGGATTGACGTCGAACTCGAGGAGCTCCGGAAAATCAGCAACGAAATAAGAGAGCCGGATCAGCACTTCAATCAGCTGGTCGATATCGACGGGGGCATGCCCCCGGTAACCGTTTAGGAGCGGCCAGGACTGTAGTGATTCCAAAGCCCTCCGCGCCAGTCGTTCGTTGAGTGGTGGCAGCTCGAGCGACCGGTCCTGATAGAGTTCTGCAGCGGTCCCTCCTGCTCCCACCAGCAGGACCATCCCAAAGACCGGATCCCGTTTGGCGCCGATAATCAGTTCGTGTCCCTCCGGTTCGGCAATCATCGGTTGCACGGTCACTCCCTGGACCCGGGCATCAGGACGCCGTTCTGCCACGCGCTGCATAATCTGCTCGTACGCCTCTCGGACTTCCTGCTCATTGGACAGTCCCAGTTCGACACCACCCACATCGGTTTTGTGCGTGATGTCATCAGAGAAGATTTTAAGCACCACCGGGTATCCCAGTTCCGTGGCGAGTGTGGCAGCTTCGTCAGTTGAACGAGCGATTTCCGTCCGATTGACCGGGATGCCGTAGGCGGCGAGCAACTGTTTGGACGTCTGCTCGGAAAGCGTGGACTGTCCCTGCTTCAGGGCGGTCTGGGCGAGTTCCTGCAAGCGGATGCGGTCCAGAGAAAAGTTCAGCGGCACCGCACGAGGTGTTTCATACAAAAACTGCTGATTGCGGGCATACGTCACAAGGTACATGAAGGCGCGAACCGCCTGTTCGGGCGTGGTATAGGTGGGAATCCCGGCCTGATTGAAGCGGGTAATCCCTTCGTGAACTTTTCCGCCCCCCATCCAGGCCGCCAGAACCGGTTTTTGTGACGTTTTAGCCGCCTGAATCACGGCCTCGGCGGCACCGGTGGGGTCGGTCATCGCCTGTGGTGAGAGGGCGACCAGCACGCCATCGACCTGCGGATCTTTGAGAACAATTTCGACAGTTTTCCCGAAGCGTTCGGGGGGCGCATCACCGAGCACATCCAGTGGATTACCGTGCGACCAGGCACTGGGTAGAAATTCATTCAGTTGTGAGATTGTTTCTTCCGAGATCTCGGCGATCACTCCTTTGCGTTCCAGCAGAGCGTCGGTTGCCATGACTCCGGGACCGCCGGCATTAGTGACGATGGCCAGCCGATCTCCTTTAGGTGCTTTGTGCTTCGCCAGGAGTTCAGCGCAGTCGAACAGATCGTCCAGATCGAATACACGAACAATTCCGGCCCGGGCGAAAGCCGCTTCGTAAACAGCATCGACCCCCGCCATCGCCCCGGTGTGCGAGGAAGCGGCTTTCGCAGAGGCGGTAAAGCGGCCCGCCTTATAAGCAATGATCGGTTTCTTCTGCGTGAAGGCCCGGGCAGCCGACATGAAGAGCCGTGCTTCAGTAATGGATTCGACATAGAGGATGATCGACGACGTATGGGGATCGAGGGCAAAATAATCGATGAGGTCCGCCATACCGACGTCCAGCATGTTGCCCACCGAAACGAAGTGTGAAAAGCCGACGTTTTCCTGCAGCGACCAGTCGAGGATCGACGTGCAGAGCGCTCCCGACTGTGAGATGAACGCCACATTTCCCTTCAGAGGCATATCGGTGGCGAAACTGGCGTTCAGTTTTGCATAGGGCGCCATGATGCCCAGACAGTTCGGGCCGATGATGCGCATACCCGAATAATGGCGTGCAAGATCGCGGACCTGCTGCTCCAGTTTTTTGCCTGCTTCCCCTGTCTCCCGGAAACCGGCTGAGAGGATCACGATGCCCCGAATACCCGCTTCTCCACACTGTTCAATGATGGCAGGGATCGTTTTCGCGGGAGTGCAAATCACTGCCAGATCAACGTTGCCTGGAATGTCAGCGATCTGTGCATAACAGGGATGATCGCCCAGGCGGTCATGCTTCGGATTGACGGGATAGACGGGCCCCTGGAAGCCTCCGTCGAGCAGATTCTGAAAGACGGTCTGCCCCACGCTTAAAGGACGCTGACTGGCACCGACCACGGCTATCGAGTGCGGATGGAAGATTTTGTCGAGATTGCGAATGGGCATGGAATTGCCTTTGTCGTATTCTTCTGTACTGCGGTTTCAGTTGGAGACCAGTTCCAGCAGATGATGTTCGATACAATCCGCCAGCGCCTGCGGATTGTATCCTCCTTCCAGCAGACTGACGACGCGCTGTTCTGCATGCACGTCTGCCAGATCGAGCACAACCCGGGTGAGTCGCGCGAAATCTTCGCTTTCCAGGCCCAGTGAACCGACCGGGTCCGCCTGGTGCGCATCGAAGCCGGCACTGATCAGAATCATCTGCGGTCGGACTTTCTCAGCCAGTTCTTCTGCTGCAGCGGTGAACCGGGCCAGATAGTCCTCGCGCGAGATACCGTATTCTAACGGAAGATTGACGGTTGTTCCAAGGCCGGCTCCGGATCCGGTTTCCTCTGCGAATCCCGAGTTTTGACAGAATGAGGCACGGTGTACTGAGAGAAAACCAACCTGTCCGTCTTCCCAGAAGAGTTCCTGTGTGCCGTCGCCGTGGTGGACATCCCAGTCGATGATCATCACCCGCTCCAGTCCGAGTTCGTCGATGGCGAGCCGGGCCGCGATGGCGACATTATTAAAGAGGCAAAAGCCCATGGCGCGTGCGCGGGCCGCGTGATGCCCCGGAGGTCGAATCAGGCAGAAGGCCCGATCGGCGTTGCCTTTGATGACCTGTTCGACCGCATCGCAGGCAGCACCGGCGGCCATCCGCGCCACCTGCCAGGATTCAGGGCAGACCGCGGTATCCGGACTGATAAAGCCGCCCCCCTGTTCACAGAATTCTCTTACAAACTTCACATAGTCGGGGGTGTGAACCCGTTCCAGTCGTTCGTCGCTGATTTCTTTCCAGGAACGCTGTCGGCAATGCGCGTGTAGAGCGACCTGGGTGGCCCGCCTGACGGCAGGCACAATCCGAGCCGGATTTTCGGGGAGACCGCCGGTCTCGTGTTGGAGAAAAACCGGGTCTGAATAGAGTAGTGCCATGGACGATTCCGTAAGCGAATGTACCGTTTAACAGTGGTCGTGACTGCTGCTTATGTGAGCATACAATAATTGGTCACCGGACGGAATCGATCCTGGTGAGTCCCCTGCAGAGACTTAAGATTCTTTCTGAAGTACTCGTTTCTGCTGGGTTGGTCTAGTAGAATTGTTTTCTCTGACAACTGATCTGGCCTGATTCACTGTGCTCACTCGAAAGGTCTTCCATGCATCGACTCTTACCTGTCCTGCTGTTTCTGTTTGCCCTGGGTTCGCTGTCTGCTTCTGCCGCGGAACCGCGACCAAACGTGGTCCTGTTTCTGGTAGACGACATGGGCTGGATGGACAGTGAGCCTTATGGTTCGAAGTTCTATGAAACACCGAACATGACACGACTGTCAAAACAGTCGATGCGGTTCACGAATGCCTACGCGGTCCCGCTCTGCTCGCCGACGCGGGCGTCGATTCTGACGGGACAGTATTCGGCACGGCACGGGATTACCAGCGCCAGCGGGCACCAGCCTCCGCGGCCGGCCGATTTTGAATATCTGCCGAAGACGGCGAAGCCGAACCAGAAGTTTCGAATGCCGATCAGCAAAAATTATCTGGATCCGGAGCAGTATACCCTGGCGGAAGCCCTGCGGGACGCCGGCTATCGGACGGGGCACTTCGGAAAATGGCACCTGGGATTAACGGCACCGCATCGCCCCGATAAACAGGGGTTCGAAACGGTCTGGCACTGCGCTCCCGATCCAGGGCCACCCAGCTATTTCTCTCCGTACGGTGTTTTCCCTGACGGGAAGCCGACCGGTCGTCATCATGTAGGAAATATCACCGATGGCCCCGAAGGGGAACATATTACCGATCGCCTGACCGACGAAGCCCTGAAGTTCATCGAAGCGCATCAACAGGAGCCGTTCTATCTGAATCTCTGGCATTATTCAGTACATGGACCGTGGCAGCACAAAGAAGCTTACACCAAAGAGTTCGCGAAAAAACAGGATCCGCGGGGCGAGCAGAAGAATCCGGTGATGGCTTCGATGCTGCAGAACGTGGATGAGAGTCTGGGCCGAATTCTGGACAAACTGGACGAACTGAAACTGGCTGAAAACACGCTGTTCATCTTCTATTCCGATAATGGCGGGAATGCGCACAGTTGGAGCAGTGAGGACCCCAAGATCCAGCGGATTACAGAAAAGCATCCCCTGTATGCAACCGTCAAGAGCTATCGCAAATGGGCCGGAGGCGAGCCGCCGACCAATAATGCCCCGTTGCGGGAAGGGAAAGGCAGGATATATGAGGGAGGCCAGCGGGTGCCGCTGATGGTACGCTGGCCCGGGCACATCCAACCGGGCACGACCAGTGATGCCATCGTTGGTCCGATTGACCTGTATCCTACGATTCTGGATGCGATGCATGTCAAACAGTCGGACGCACAGATCATCGACGGCGAATCGATTCTGCCGGTCCTGAAACAGAAGGGGGATCTCCAGCGAACCGCGTGGTTCACCTGGTTCCCGCACCTGATTCCTGCGGTTTCAGTGCGTCAGGGAGACTGGAAGCTGATCCGCCGGTTTGAACCCCACCCGAAGTACCCGGAAGTCCGCGAGCTCTACAATCTGACAGAGGACATCGGGGAGACAAAAAACCTGGCCGCGACGCATCCCGAGAAAGTGAAAGCACTCGACGCGCTGATTGATCAGTTCGTCAAAGAGACCGGTGCGCTCTATCCGCAGCCGAACCCGGACTATAATCCCCGATCCACGGCAGGTGTTCCCAAGCGGGGGCCGACACAGGGACTGGTGCCCAAGTTTTCCAAGCTGACACTGGTTGATGGGGCGGCGCGGATGGAAGCCGACGGCCGGACTCCGTTTCTGGGGACCGCCCAGGTCAAACATCGGGGACCGATGACACTGAAGCTGCGTTTAAAAAGTCCCCAGGGAGGTGCGGGAAAAGTTTTGTGGAAAACGTGGCAGCAAGAGGACTTTCCCAAGACCGGTCAAACCGTGAACTTTGATCTGAAAGCCAACCCGGACTGGCAGGAAGTGGAAGTCCCCCTGCCCGTCGAGGGGATGAGTGGCATTATCCGGCTCTACCTGCCCGTGCAGGAGGGCCCGATTGAGATCGGCTCGATTCAATATCGTTCGGCGAAGACAAATCGCCCCGTGCGGGTCTGGGATTTCAGCAAGGTGAAGGGGTGAGCACGTTTTACGGGGCCACATAACGAAATGCAATCGTGGTGAATCCCTCTCCGGGCGCATACTGCGTCGTTCGCACAGTCCTGTTGCGCCCTGATGTACCATCAGTCACCAGAGGATTCCCTATCCCAGGACAGGTAGTTTCCTCCCCCCGGTCATGCTTCCCCTCTCAACAGCAGCGTTTATAATGCGAAAAAGAGACACTGGCATCTTGTTTCAGGAAAAGATTCACAAAGCTGAGCCCCCTGAGCAACAGAAAGGGCAAAGTGATGCGTTGCATATCTGGAAAATTGTTTCTGGCCGTCTGTGTTTTGGCCTGTTCCCCCTGTGTGTTTGCTGCGGATCAGGAACGCGATGAACAATTCAAGATCAGTTTTGTGCGGGGATATGATGTCGCTTCTGTCTTGCCAGACTCGGACTACCAGGCTTCGATCAAAAGAATGTTTCGGGGGGAGGAAGTCGAGTTTTACCTGCAGGACGGAGGTTATACTGAAACTGGACTGTTGCCGATCATCAAGTCGTCCAACATTTTTTATATCAACACCCATTCGGGCGACAGTGAAACTGAAGAAACGCAGGTGATCAAAGTCAAGCTGCCGTCGGGTGGAGATCCCAGTCAACAATATCTGACCCCGGATGAAATTCGCGCAGCGGTCGGCACCGACGGGGGCCCGAAGCTGGTGATCATCAACGGCTGCAATACCACGGATTATCACCTGGGGAATGCCCAGCGAATCGACCGCCGTCTGGCCACCGGCTTCGGAATTGGGCCGAATGCCAAAGGGAGGGCTTACCTGGGCTGGCAATCCAAGGTGGTTGCCGGGGCTGCTGACAAATACCTGGCTGATAAACTGCTCAAGGCCTGGACGACTGCCGGTTATCAAAATCATTATCCCACGCTGAAAGAAGCACATGAAAAGGCGGGCAGGTATTCGGCAGTGAACAGGCTGAATATCGTGGGGGATGCCAATTTACGGTATGACTTCATTCGCGGATACATTGGAAAGGTTCCCATCAAAGGAGTCTGGAAACTCAAACCGCCCGAGGACCCGGAAAAGCAGAAAGATCTGGCCATGTGGCTGGCATTGCGGTTTGTTTTGACAGGACAAGGCAGGATTTATGCTTATTCCCCCCTTGATGCCAATCTGAAATCGACGGGCCTCAATTACTGGCGACTGGATGGAGACTATACGACTCCCCAGATCACACTCATTCAATGCGATGAGAACGGCAAGAGGCTACAGGTATTTTCTGCACCGTTGTCAGTGAATCCAGATTCGCCGAATCGGATCGGTCTGGTTTCCGGCGAGGATACACTGTGGTTCATCCGCGACCGGAATACTCGCTGACCAGAAACTCGGTGTTCCATTTCTTACAGCTGTCTTGAGAGGAACAAGATGATTACGACAAAATTAAATGCTCAACTGCGTCTATTCGGCTTTGTCCCCCTGGCAGCCAGCCTGCTTTTCGCTGGAATGATGCTCATTAGTTCCCCGGCGAAGATCAGTGCCGCTGATGATACTGCTGCGAAGACAACAGCCCCCGAATATTTTTCGGCTGCCGGAATCAAAAAGCTGCGGCGGAAAGCACAACAGCTGGCAATGGTTCCCGAGCGAACGCCGAATGGCTGGTCCAAGAGCCAGGTGGATCCAGCGAACATTGTCGTGTTATTCAAGCCCCTGCGGATCAACAGGAAATACCAGTTAAAGGCTTATCAGTTCAAAGAGGACATGAACGGGAATGGTGTGGTGTGGGCGATGCCGGTCGGGTCCACGTTTCCGAACCCGAATGCGCTGCTGCAGGGCGGAGGCACCCTGTTTAAATCCCCCAAGCCCGGTATGGCGCTGGATAATGTCATGGAGGCCATCGAAGGAGACCGTTCTCTGAAATCGTACCTGCTGGCTTCGATGCTTAAACGCGAGCTGGACGAATTCGGCGCGATCTGGCATGGTGCCCGCTGGTCGATGCATACCGTGCTGGATGCCGATCCCTGGCAGGGTTCCGGGCCGACGGATATGGATGATCCCCTGGAGTTTCCCTCACGACCTGCTGCCAACTGGAAGTGGAAAACTCCCAGGCCGACGGACTGGCGTCCAACGGTCACGATGAAAGGAGATGTGGCGACAGTTAAGTTCTACACATTCAGTCCGCTGGGGAAAGAGGCGATCTACGAGCATATTGACGTCTATCGCCCGGGCGAATACCGGTTCGGCACTGAAACCCGGAAGATCGCTGAAGGACCGAGGCAGCTTGCGTTTTAAAAGAGCAGTATAGGCTCAGATGGGCACCGGACGCGTCTCAGGTGCCGACGACGGCAGGCCGCATGCGTTTGAAGAGCGCTTCTAATGTCTCATGGTCGGGTGCGGCGAATGGGTAGAGGCGAGTGGCATTGCGCAGGATTTCAAAGACATCTGCCACCAGTTCCTGATCTCCGCCACGCAGTGAGCACCCGGCGAAGACCTGAAAGAAACCATCACTGTTTTCGATTTCCTCAAAGAACTGAGGGGGCTTGTCATCTGTAATCCCGACCAGGATCACTTCATGAACCGGGTGCTCTAACTTCACGGTTTGAAATGCGTCCAGCAGTGGCTGGAATCTGGTATCAATCCTGTCCATGGCCCGGGAGAAGGTCCGGTGCCGCGCGTTGGTACTGAAACTGAGCTGCATGAGAAATCCTTTTGTCAGCAGCGGAGGGTGATTTGATTTTTGTCCTATGATAATGATCCGGTCCCGATTCCGGTCACCTGCCCTCTTCGGACAGGCAGCGGGTGCACTTATGGAGCACCCGGACCGCGACGAAGGTCACGCCTGTGAGTGCTGCCAGATAGGGCCAGAAGGTACTCAGTTGGGCCTGACCGTCTACGTGCCAGTGTTCGAGCAGTTCCAGAGTGACGAAGACCAGCATGGCTCCCACGAAGGTCAGGTATTCGCGACGCACCACGGTGCGGACTGAGAACTTGAGTGCGGGTCTCTTCCAGTTTTTGAGGTTGGGAATAAAAGCCGGTGTTCGTTCTGCCCAGGCGGTGAATTCTTCACCGAATTTCCCACGCAGGAAGGCTTCTTCGGTCATCATAATCCGTTCGTAATAGAGCCAGAAAGCCATACAGAAAACGGCGAGCAGCCAGCCATCATGGAAGAACATGGCCCAGCCCAGAGCGATCAGGAAGTTGCCCAGATAGAGCGGATGGCGGCAGACTGCATAAATGCCTGTGGTATTCAGACTGTCGGCGACCTGTTTTTTTGTATTGCGTCCGGAAGTACCACTGGGGACAAAGCCCGCGACCAGCACACGCACCAGCAGGCCCAGCAGGGTCACGCCGATGCAGACCAGTTCCCAGATTTCCTGAAAATCGTGTCGTCCCCAGGGCCGTTCAAAGTTCGCCGCCGCGAATACCAGCGGCAGCAGCAGAACAGCCGGCAGATAGCTCCGCCAGCGAAACAGCCACTGTCCACTTGTCTCAAAATGATTCTTCAATTCCATGATTCGTTACCCTGCTCTGTGATGTGATATGTGTAATTCTGACGCGGCTCAGTATGTCTGCCAGTCGTAAAGTCCGAAAACCTTAGTAATTGAAGTTAAAAAAAGAGAAGTTGGACGTTGGATCAGGCCGCCTGGAAAGCGATTTATCATCGACGAGATGCAGCAAAAGACAGATCTCAGGGAGCCTCTGGCCCATCCCGGTCATTGACGCCTGAACGCAAACTGGTTTTCTGACAGACATTACATGCCGCGGGTTTTACTAAGACCTTAATATTAAGTCAAGAGGTGATTTTCGGGTGGGGAAAGTGTTGTCAGATCTTTCTTTTCACCGTCAGCTAACGGAGAGATCTTAGAAACTCATTAAAGTCTCTTGCAACAAAGTGGAGCAGATTATTGTTGCGATCCAAGAGTACAACAGCAAAGTCCTGATTACGATCCAGACAGATTAAATAGTCCCCTGAATCACGACCAATGGGAACAAACTGCTCTGCCACACCACTGAGCGACGGAAGATATGCTAAGATGCCATACTCATAGTTTTCATCATTCGTGAAGCGAAAAAACTCGCTCACACAGGTTGTTTGTTTTCCATAGTCGAACTCACAGACTTCCGGTTCCGGCTCATGGTTAAACCGCATCAGCTCATAATAACTTTCAGGCAGGCGGCAACCGATCTTTTCTTCAACGAACGCGATCATTTGATCAGTCACGTCACTGTTTTGAATCAACCTCAGCTGTATGTATTCCATTTTTTGATTCTTATCGTTAATTGCAGCCGAAAAAACGACGAGTCCCCATCAATGTTGTTCTCTGATTGACAGTAAAATCTCTTCGTTTGACAGATCCTGGTGCCACCAGTGCCGACAATGTGTACCGCAGAGTTCCCGGCGGCGTTGATCGGCGATTTTGAATAACGCCATCAGCAAACGAAAGAGCTTCAGATATTCGGCTGACGGAAGCTGAAGAGCCCTCGAGCTCGCCTCCCGCAGTTTACCATGCTGTAACATGACACAAGGTGTGAAAGTCGGTTTCAAGCCCGCGTGTTCAATGGCTGGTAAGACGTCTGCTGGAGTGGGGCCCGCCTGCATGCAGATATAATTTAACTGATAGAGAACGGATTTTTGCTCTGCAGCCTCCAAACCGGCGAACCACGCCTCTCCCTCGGCGTCGACAATGACGCCCTGGCGTATCTGGTTGAGCTTGATTTCGTTGTCTAAAGTCTGCAATCAGAATCCCTCACTAAATGATTCGTGATCATGTGAAAGCCAGCAATCGCACGGCATTTGAAAATTTTGTCATCAACTTGATGTGCCAGTTCCGCTAATTCTGCTCTTAATCGATTTAAAGCATATCAGAGTGATTTATTATGATGTGAATGACCCCTTTTGGGGAAATAAACTTATGGACAAGGTTGCAGAAAATATTTTATCTGCAGTAGAAAATCCTGAGGAAGCAGTGCTGAAAAGGCGACCAGAAGTAAATTAATTCACGAACCCAAAATACTCGATATATTTCTAATTTCTTAATCAACAAGTTCATGCAATTAAATAGCTTCTAATTGAGTTGCTACAGGTTAAATCTTGTTTTTGATGAGTTAGAAATTAGATAGATAAATTTTTTGCAGAATGGAAATTCTCAAATTTGTCGCTCACAGTAAAAAAGCGATTGGTATAGCACTAAAATATGGGTGGCACCCAGCTGCGCGTTATACAAACATGCGCGATGTAAAAACATTTAAATTTAATTCAATTGGTTTCTTAGACATTGATTGGAAGAACTATAATTTTAAACGCCATGTGGAAATAGCAGCCAAGCTGAAGCCCAAATTAACCATTGCCAGGGATGTTGAATGCATTTTTCATCTTGATGAGATCATAAAGGAAGCGGAGTGCTTACTTAATTATTCTGATCACGTTGCTATTGTACCAAAAGACCCTAAACTCAATGGTCGCTTAAACGAGTTAATACCAAGTGAGTTTCTTTTGGCATATAGTGTTCCCACAAAATATGGCGGAACTAAAGTGACCGTTGAAAGTTTTGATAGACCCGTGCATCTGCTGGGCGGTCGGCCTGATGTTCAAAGACGCTTGGCAGATACTCTTAAAGTATTTTCGATTGATTGTAATCGATTTACATTCGATGCAAAATTTGGTGATTACTTCGATGGGGATACTTTTCGGCCTCATCCAGACGGTGGATATGAAAATTGTTTAAAAGCTTCGATTAAAAATATTAATCCGAGATTTCCCATATGGATCAGCCTGAAACCACTCCAGGCATGGACTTTCTTTGATTGTAACCACTGCGGTCCCCCGTGTCTAAAACAAAGTGATTTTTCGCCACTTTTGTTGTGCCTCTGTTGTTGAGATCCGGAAATTGCTGCCCGAGCGAATCATTTTTCAGTAGTCAACACGGTTTCTGCGCAGACTTTCTCTGTGAGGAACCCCGTTTTTCGCTATTTGATATACTTCCGCTTCACGTCATGCGTGACCGGCGGCGGAATTGCCAGTCGTGCAATCCGATCAAGAATTGCGGCGAACAATCTCCGTGGCACAGCCACTTCGGCCAGTTGAAAGAATACGTACTTGGCATGCCGGGTTACCTTGGCCCCAACCTTGACCAGCTTCTCCCGCAGCGTCGTCAGCGACCAGTTCTGTATAGGCTTGGGCAAGGCCAGCCGCCGCAGGAAATTGCCGAGGTTATAAGCTAAGGCGAACAGTTGCAACCGAGCTTGGTTGTCTTTGAACGTCCGGCAGGAGAGCTTCGTCCATCTGACGGCGTTCTTGCCTTCCTTGATCCACTGCTCGGCGGTGCCCCGACCGTTGTAGAACTTCACGACGTTCTTCGAGTGCTGGTTCAAGTTGGTCACGATGAATCCAACACGCGGGAACAGTTCGCCTGCGTGCCACTCAACTTTGGCCACCACGCGACGCGATCGCTGCCATGATTTTGCTTGATATTGGAAGCTGTGATAACAGACCTTGGGCTTGTGGGAAGGCCGTCCGACCGGACGGGTGAGCAAATGCGAGATTTCCCGCTCCAATACGGCGTTGGCTTTGAGGCGAATGGCGTAACGATAGTCTGCTTTCTCCAGCACACGATACAGCGCTGGAATGGCGAACGCCGCATCGCCGCGGAAGAACTTCGGAATGTCCAAATGCCGATACCGTTCGATCACCGGCAGTAGCACCTTCCGCCAGTATTTCGCGCTGGCCTTGTTGCCACGCCGCAGCATCGCGTACTCCAGATCACCATGCTGGTTGAACAGAAACAGCGGATGGTAACAGAGGCATGCAAAGTGGCCGTTGTAGGCCGCGCCCTGTTGCCGGCCGTAGGTCTCACTGACCGAGCTGTCCAGATCCAGGATGAGTTCTTTGAGCGGTCGCCGCCGGTGGAGGTTGTTGATCCAGCGTCCGGAGAGCTTCATCAGTGCCGTGAGATTGCGCTGCGTGCTGAGTATCTGCGTCTCGAAACGGCCCACCTCGCTGCTTGACGCCGCTTGTTTATCCGGCTGACTCGCCCTTCCGCCAACCACGTGGCGTAGCACCGGGTCCACACACAAGCGCTCAGCGTCATTGACATCTTCGTAGCCTGCCAGTCGGCTGTAGATCGACTGACGCAACAGCGGCACGAGTTGGTGCTGCTTGTTGCGGCCCGGGCGTGAATCGCTCAGCACATCTCCGCCCATTTCCGTCAGACCGAGCGCTGCATCCAGTTCCCGATAGGCCAGTAGTCCCGCATCGGTGGTGACCTGACTGCCGCAGAACTTCAGCTTCAATCGGCTGTCAAAACTGACCCGTAAATCCTGGTTTTGGCTGTCACCCATCAAGTTCCCCTGTCAGCATGGCATGAATTGGCAGAATAACCTTGTTTTGTAGGGGTGTGGCGCAAATTACGTGCCAAAGTGTAGGAAGTCATCTGGGAAATGCGGGCTTAAATCTTTCCACAGCCATCCATGTGAATTGAGAGTCATCCAGCATCCCACAGTGCTGCAGGGAAGTCAGAGGATTCTTCCAAACTGACGATCCTCCGGAAGTTGCCTGGCCAGGAGCATTCCGAAATATTTTTCCATTGTTCTGCAGTGTGACACCAGAACATCAGGCTGATCACAATAAGGTACTTCTGCTTCCAGCGCATACGGATATACATAAAGGATGGAAGCGGTCTCTTTTGCTACCAACTGTTCCGGCTGATGTGCTTCCAGCACCTTAATCATCGTCTGTTCAATCTTAGCAAGTTTTGCTTGCTGAACCTCTCTGATTGTTTTCAAGATGAGCAAATTATCATAAATGAGTTGACACAGTTTTTCCTCAAGTAGATCTCTATCCTCCAAAATGATCTTCTCCGATAAACCAATCGCCTACGCCTCTTCCGCCACAGGCCTTTCGTTTCACCAGCATACTTTCTCTGACTGTACGACAACACCTAATCGCAGAATACCATGATTCCTTTTCCCTGATTCAGGGCGTCGCGGAACATCTGCTCCAGAGTGAATACAGGTAAGCTGCGATTGTAGTTCGGAATCTCGAATCCTGGTACAAGAGTGGGAAGTGATTCCTGTATCAGTTTCAAAGTACGTTCCACCTCAAAGGCATCCAGACGTGAATCTTCGAAGAAGGACAGACTGATTCCCTGCTCTTCCAGAATCGTCCACAGCGCAGCAAGTGACTTCCACTCTTGGAGAGACAGAGCCCCCAGTGCCGCTTTCTCCGGAAATTCCGACGGTTCGTCTCCATCAGCAATCAGGTAAAAATCCAGCATAATCAACGCCCCTGTCTGTTATCGTTCTTCCCCGAACTCCCCCATTGCATTAATCGCGTTGATAATCCAGTAAATCAATTATGGTTTCGATGTCGTTCCGGCGCTCTGCATCCCAGCAGTCCGCGGCTGTGTTGCCCCACGGATCTTTCCAGTCCGGGTCGATTAACTGCAAGGCATAATCTTGCGCACATTTACCAAACGAATCAACAATCGTTTTGTCAGCCCCGTGATAGAGCAATAATCGAACCATTCGCAGGATCGCTTGCGGGGTTGTGTGATCCCCATAGTCATCTGGCATCACAGCAAACATGAGAGGGGTGAGCCCTTTCTGATTCACAGTATTGACATCCAGCCCCGCGTTCAGGATCGCGCGGGTATTTTCGATACTGTAACGATCGCTGACAGCCCATATCAGGTCATTGAGGGTATACTCTGGCATTGGGCCATTCATTTTCCAGATATCGATTCTCGTAACACGGAAGAGACGAATGCAGATCAGTACGCGGGGGAGATCCTGTTCAGTCTTCCCGTTTGGGGATTCACACTGAAGTGCCAGTCATACCAACCGTCGATCTGACCATCCGTTGAGCCAGCCACGACGGCGATCGGCACCTGACAATGATCCGTCAGGTAGGAAAAAGCAAATCCCTCTGGCGGGGGAACACGGAACAACATCTGTCCTGTATAATCATACGCCGATAAAGTATCGGGACAGGCTTGCTCTCCCGTCAGAATCAGTACGAGATCCTGGGAATCATAAAGCTTGACCTGCTGTACTGCGGAAAGAATCAGCTTCGCCCAATGTGAGCCGGATTTCCATTCGACTGTTCCGGGAGAGCCCGGTGTGAATTGCAATTCTTCAATGAGACTCATACCCGAACGACCTTCTTTCAGTTCTAACCTTCCAGCCAGTAGTCAACCTGCGGATTGAAGCGGGTCATCGTACATTGCAGAACTTCAGCCTGCTGCTGATTATCGTCGGGAACAACCATGAATGCGACAAAAACCTGACCATCTTCATTCTTCCATACAAATCTTGCCATGAATTCGTTTGCTGCCTGCTGTTCATCATGCATGATCTTACCTTTGCAGCAGATTTGCTCGTGCATACGCCGTTCTGCCCCACAACAGACTGAATTCAATCAATCAAAACACTGTCTCCGTAGGGTGACTTCACTGGAATCCAACTGTTTGAGTCCCCTTCTGATACCGCTTAACGATTTTCATCTACAGCGGTGAGTTTCTTTTTCATAAAATGGATGGTTTCGTTTCTGAACCTCCAGGCGGACTGGCACACAGACTCTGCTGCTGACGTTAAATTGACTCGAGCAAAGAGACAATTATGAATGATTTCCTTTTCCTTTTCGCTTGTTGCGAACTCTGTCCGGTATTTCCACAGTGGCTAGCTCCTGGGGATGATGTTAACCCGACTTTGAAACCAGCGGCAGGTGCAGATTCGCTCTGTGGTGGATTTCATTTTGTCAAATGGCACAGGGGGAGCAAGACAAATATTTGTCCCCATGTGGCCAGATTGTGTCCGGTTTTTGTCCCCATTGTGTCCAAATTTGGCCAGATTTTGTCTCGATTTGGCCTGATCAGAGGGGGAACAATCAGAACCGGTTTGATTTGTTCCGGTGAAATGCTGGTGAAAATAGTTGGAAATTCAGGTGCAGCTTCGTCACTCATTCGTCGTGTTCCGGTGCACGCAGTATTGCCTCGCGCGCGAGCCACATTTGGACCACCATACGATTCGGAGGGAGCGGATCAAGTTCAATCTTTTCAGTTTCTGAGACAAAAGTGAGCTGAAATCCAGGAAGTCGATGCTGGCCAGTGAGCAGGATGGGGCTTTTTCCTCTGTGATGGTAATTTATTTGAGAAATATCCGTTTTCCAGTGAAATTGTCGTGGAATTCGTCAGGATGCCTGTATTTCCTTGCAGACGGAGAACCAAAATGAACCAAAACGCCCCCCCACAGGCAGAAAATGAATCCGAGCAGCATGTCCGGCTGATCGCCCAGGCACAGCGCCGGCTTTACGCCTTCATTTTCGCTCTCGTGAGGCATCCGTCTGATACGGATGACATTCTGCAGGAAACAAATGTGGTTCTGTGGCGGAAACGGGCGACATACGAACCGGGCACCAATTACTTTGCCTGGGCGTTTACGATTGCCCGCCTCCAGGTCATGTCACATCGATCAAAGTCGGCCCGCAGAGGGCTGACATTCGACGACGATTTGCTGAACAAGATCGCGGAGGCTGCCAGTACCGAATCCGAACAGTACGACCGTCGGAATGCTGCGCTGCAGAACTGCCTGCAAAAGCTCACTGCCTCTCAGCGCGACCTGATTTCCCGCCGCTATCAGCCGGACGGAGCCGTCAATGCGTTGGCTGCCGAGATTGGAAAAACCTCCAAAGCGGTCTCGGCAACATTGCGGCGTGTGCGGGATAAACTGCGTGAGTGTATCGAACGAACCCTGGCTGCGGAGACGCGTTCATGAAAGCGTTTACGCAGCCGGAAGAATGGTCGATTCTTCTCAACGCAATGGCAGAAGACGCACTGAGCGGGGAACAGGAACTCCGGCTGATGGAACTCCTGAAAGCCGATGCGGAATTTCGGACAGAGTATGTTCGCTTCTGTCAGCTGTTGACTCAATTACACTGGCAATCTGATGTCGAATCGGAAGATTTCTCGTCCGCGGAGAGAGAGGTTTCTCTCGTCCAGGAAGTCCGCCCCTTGAGGCGCTGGTGGACTGTTTCACTGGCACTGGTCCTGTTACTGGCAGTCAGCATCGGCTGGTTTACCTGGAAGGGACCGGTTGAAGAGGCCCCCGGAAAACTAGTCCGAGTTTCCGGACGGGTAGAAATCTTGCGAAACAAACAGGCTCCCTTGTGGATCTCTCCCGATGAACTCATCCGTCAGCCTCAGCCGCTCCAACCAGGAGATCGTCTGCAGACCGGGCGAGGTGGCGCCGCGACGGTCCAACTGCTGGATCAGACCCGCATTCAAATCCGACAGGAATCAGAGGTTATCGTCCATCCCCCCTCCACCGGCGGAATTCTTGTTACGTCGGGCAGTATCAGTGCGAAAGTGGCACCCCAAAGTCCCCGAAATCCACTGACTTTTTTCCTGCCCCATGCGGAAGTGCAGGTGCTGGGAACCGAATTCGAATTGCTCTCTCTCCCTGAGCAGAGCGCGGTCGCGGTGCTGGAAGGGAAAGTGCAGGTCACGCGGAACACCGACGGATCGAAGAAGCTGGTCTCAACCGGACAGTTCCTGCCGGTGACCGAATCTGAGCCCCTGTCTGTAGTAGACTGGCCGCGCCCTGCGGACGAATGGAGCGTTGATTTTGAACGTGGGGTTCCGGTGGGCTGGCAGGGGCGTCAGCTGGATCATTCGCTGCCGAATGATTCCCGGGGCGGCATCAAATCCGTTTCCGTTCATGAGAATCTGCAGGTCATCCAGAAGATTCAATCGCCACTGGATCCATCCGGTCTGTTTTTCTGGCATGAAGATTCCCTGCTCCACCTGAGATTCAAAGTACAGCCTCCCGGCTGGTTTCATATCTATCTGCGTGCGAGAACCTATGAAGATCCCCGGCCTGCATTGACTTACTGCTACGTCGATCTGAATCTCTGGCAGACTCAGCCCGGCGAATGGAGGACGGTGAGCATTCCGCTGTCCGAATTTCGTGCGCAGACCAATCGACAAAACAAACCGACACTGGGTCGTATTCCCCTGCAAATCTTTTTCCGTGGTGAAAGTGAAAACAATGACAATGGTTTCATGATCGATCGCATCTGGGTCACTCGTGGGGACAGCCCCTCCCCCGTCCCCTCACAATGATGTTCCATTTACTAATGGCATGAGGTAAGCATGAGATATCAAATCGGCATCCAAAGCGTGTTCCTGTCCCTGGTTCTGGGGCTCATCTCCCTGCAGGGCTGCAGCAGTACAAAGACTGACCAAGAGTCGCCTGCACCCCAACCTGATGTGACAGCCAGCCCCAGTGAGGAACCTTCTCCACAGGAGGCGCAGCCCAGCCAGCCAGTCCCTGTTACTCAGGCGATATCGAAATCCGCTACAACTCCGGAAGTGATTGAGGTGCCGACTCCACCCTCGGTTGTGATTGCCCAAGCTGATACTTCACCCAAAATCGGCCCTGGCTACTATAGCGGGAAGCAGGACGCCGTGATTTATTCTGCTCCCCGTGTCGAAGAACTGAGTGTGTCGGCGGATGGACGCTACGCTGCTGTGAGTCGTCACATCAATGCCGAGGGATCACTGTTACAGGTCTGGGACCTGCAGTCCGGAAAGGTGGTCAAGGAGTGCTATGAACCGCTGGGCGTGACAACGGTGGCGTTTTCGCCTGACAGTCAGCTGCTGGCTTATGGAGCGCGGGATCGTACGGTTGTGCTGCAGCCGTTACCGGAGGGGCCTGCGCAGCGCCGGGTAAAGCACAATTTGTCAATCGGGGGACTCGACTTTTCGCCAGACGGGAAACTGCTGGCCAGCCTGGGGCACGACAATCAACTCTTCATCTGGGATGTGGAAACCGGAAAAGTGATTTCTGAGGCCATCGATGGGAAGGGACGCTTTGCCTCTGAAGTCCATTTCGTAGCGCCGGATCGTCTGTGGACGCTGGGAACGGACGACAAACTCCGCTGGTACAACTTTACGGACAATAAGCTTGTTTACCAGAATGAAGTCACACTGCCGGAACACACCTGGATTATGGCTGCTGATGATGACAATCTCTTTGGTCGGTTCCCAGATTCCAGTCTGCACGTACTCGCAGCATCCACAGGGAAAGACGTCATGCCGCCCCCCTTCCAGCCAACTCTCCCTGAGAAAGGTGGGTTGAAGCCAGAACAAAGGATGAGCAAAGTCGCCGTCGCCTCGCAGTCACATGATTTTGCCTTTGCGACAGCGGATGGAACACTTACATTCGGAAATCAAACCAGGCCCGGACAATCAGATCAAGTGAAACTCGAAACTTTAGTGACCGCCATGGCGACCGATCAGGAGGGACGGTCCTGGGTTATTGCAACAGGGACCGGGGACTTGCTGGTCATCAGCGGCGAGCGAACGTCTGAGCCCCGCTGGTTAGAAAAGCAGGAGACCAATCATCCCCTGGTTGCCCCGCGATTCAGTTCAGACGGCACGCGACTCGTTTCACTGAAAGATGCCAACCATGTCATCAGCAAGCACATCGAAACCGGCCTGGTAGAGCAGCAGATCCCCTTCCCTGAATCGAAAACGATAAACGACAAAAACCATGTAACCACGGTCCTGTCTGCTCCCCACCAGATTTACTGTGGAACAAGCACGGGCAAGGTAGAGGTATTGGATTCAAAGACCTCTGCTGTGACAGCGACCATCCCGGTCTCCGAAACTGGGTCGGCCATCACATCACTGGCACTGTCTCCCGATGGCAAACAGTTACTGGCAGGTGATGCGGTCGGGAACGCGATCTGGATCAATCCTGGGAGTAAGGCGCCACCGGTTTCACGACAGGCGCATAAAGGACGCGTGAGGGCGGCAACGTTCTCCCCCGATGGTCGTTGGGCTGCCACTGCCGGTGAGGGTCACTCTGTTGTGATCTGGGATGTCGGACTACAATCCAAACGCTCCATTCAGCAAGGTCATGACAATGTCGTTCAGGCACTGGCTTTCAGTCCGGACAGCCGCTGGCTGGTCAGTGGTGATCGAGAGGGAGCCTTCCGGATCTGGGACGCAGAGACAGGCCTGCAGGTCTGGAATCTAGCATTACGTGATGCCAGATCACGAAGATATGAGTGGCCTGCGATGACCGAGATTTTGAAATGGCCGGACGCCTACCCAGACGAGGGAATTACGTCGATCGCATTCAATCCGGATCAGCGCGTCCTGGCAATCGGAACGGTCAGCGGATATCTGCAGACCTTTGATCTCGTCCATTTTCGTGAACTGTCCACAGTCTTCACTCGCGGTCCGATCAGTGACCTGAGATTTGCCGAGGACAGTTCGTCGCTGCTGATTGCCAATATTCCCGGAGAGGTGATCCGCTGCTGGCAGTCTCCAAAACCGCCTCAAATGCTGTCGGGCCACGATGGCTATATCCGGTTTGCGGCGCTCGATGAATCGGGAAAGCGAGCCGTGACTGGCGGCCATGACAAGCAGCTCTGTGTCTGGGATGTCGATCAGGTCAAAATTGTTCAAACGCTGGACAACAAGGAAGTGGTCTCAGCAGGTGCCCTTTCACCGGATGGCCAGCGCGCCGTCACCGTTGGTTTCGGGAGCGGGGTGATCTTCTGGGATTTAGCGCAGATGAAGCGACTCGACAAACGCTATGGACATCAGGCGCGCATCTGGGATGCGGACTTTTCCCCGGACGGGAAGGAAGTCGCTACGGGATCGGAAGACAAGTCCGTCAGGATCTGGGACTTCGAGACGCGGAAGACACGAATCAAGATCCCCCATGAGAGCGCTGTCCACTTTGTGAGATTTTCGCCCGATGGTCAGCAACTGCTGACCAGTACCAGCAATGAGCGTGGTTGGAAATTTCCCGGCCGATTCCAGCTCTGGGACGCCAGCAACGGGAAGCTGCTGACGGAGCTGAAAGGTCATCGCGCCAGTGTCAACAGTGCCGTGTTCAGTGAAGATGGAACTGAAATCACATCCTGCGGCGCAGATGGTCAGGTCTGCAGATGGGATGCTGCCAGCGGGAAGCAACTGAGCAGCTTAACGCGTCGAAACGGCCTCTCGCATGCATACACACTTCCGGGAAGCCCGTTTCTGATCATGTTACGATTCAGCAATGGGGTGTTCATTGATGATGCTAAATCACTGAAGCGGCTGTCGGAATTCAACGTCCCGACACGGACGATTGGTGATCTCAATGTCTCGTCGAAAAGCAACCGAATCATCGCCGGTACGTCGGAGGGACGCGTCTTTGTCTGGAGTATTGGCGAAGAATAACCAGACCGTTATCGTACAACATTGCGGCGTGTTCTGCCCGGCGATACGAATGAGGATGACAAAAAAATGGCTCGCCCCCCATGTTTTTTCAGGATACGAGCCATTTTAGATTTAAAGCGGAGAGGGGGGGATTCGAACCCCCGGTACCTTGCGGCACGCCGGTTTTCAAGACCGGTGCATTCGGCCACTCTGCCACCTCTCCAGAAGCCCGAAATTCCTGTAAGGCTTGGGCTTCGGTCGAAGTATATATTCTGTCTCCCGGCTTGTAAAGTCACATTTCGAGGCTCCAGACGGGTTGAAAGCGGGATCGCCGGGACTGATTCCTGCTGTAACGGTTTTTTCAGTTTTGTTTTCTTGATCCTGTGATGAAAACCCTGTTTTCCTGCTGTTCTGACTCTGTGAGAATGCTAAAACTGACTATGATTTTAAGTGAAAAACGGGAATATCGAGTGCGATTTTCCTGAGGTCCACAGAACAGAACAAGGATTGACACCATGGGGGCGCGCGGTAAAGTGCATCTGAATATGATCGTCACCAAAACCGGGGACGCGGGCGAAACGTATCTCAACGACGGCTCGCGGGTGGCCAAGGCATCACCCCGCATCCGGGCGCTGGCAGCGATCGAACAGATCGCGGTCAAACTGGGTTATTTTATCTTTGCCTGCGATCAGGATGTGCTGCATCTCCCTCTGTCCGAGGATGTGACCTGCCAGTTGAATCTGACCGAGCTGGCGCACTCCTTTCAGCAGGAGATGTACGATCTGGGATCTGACGTGAGCACCCCCTTCAAGGAAGGCGAGACCGAGGGCCGGTTTCCACTGAAGAAAGCGGAAGAGATCACCGCGCTGATTGGTGAGCTGATGCCGATCCTGGAGCCGCTGGATTCGTTCATCCTGCCACAGGGAAGCCTGCGGGTTCTGATTTCGCACGACATTCGCACCATGATCCGCGAAGCGGAACTGATCGTCTGGGAGATTGAAGATCCGGTGAACCCGGCCGTGTGTCAGTATCTGAACCGGCTCTCCGATTTCTGGTTTGTCTTCAGCAGGATTCTGCAGTACGAAGAACAGCGTTCTGACGAGATTGAAATCAAACTCTGGGAACCGCACCAGCAGCATTCGCGCGGTATCTCAATCCGCAAAGCGTAGACCGTGGACGCTCATTTGCCGTTCTCATCCAGCAGAACGGGACGCAGCCAGCGGGTGAGTTCCTCAAGACTCATCTGCTTACGCGCTGCCAGTGATTCGAGCTGGTCTTTGTCGATCTTACCGATGTGGAAGTACCGTGATTCCGGATAGGAGAGATACCAGCCTGAAACCGCAGCGGCGGGGGACATCGCGAAATGATCGGTCAGCGTCACACCGATTTCAGAGGTCGCATTCAGCATCTTGAACAGCGTGTCTTTTTCGGTGTGGTCGGGACAGGCCGGGTAGCCGGGCGCGGGACGGATGCCCGTGTACTGTTCCTTGATCAGCGATTCATTATCAAAGGTTTCTGACGGTGAATAACCCCAGAATTCCTTACGGACCCGTTCATGCAGATGTTCGGCGAAGGCTTCGGCCAGACGGTCGGCGAGGGCCTTGACCATGATGCTGTTGTAGTCGTCGTGGTCTTCCTGATATTTCCGGGCCAGTTCTTCGGCCCCAATACCAGCCGTGACAACGAAGCCGCCGATATAGTCGATTTTTCCGCTGTCTTTCGGAGCAACAAAATCCGCGAGCGACATGAGTGGCGCCTCTTCCTGTCCCCGTTTACGGATCTGCTGACGAATGTGATGCAGTCGGGCAACGGTGTGCTCACGATCTACGTTATCGTAGACTTCGATATCGTCGCCGTTGACGCGGTTGGCCGGCCAGAAACCGATGACAGCCCGGGCGGTGAGCAGCTTTTCGTCGATGATTTTCTGCAGCATGGTCTGGGCATTATCGAACAGGTCGCGGGCGGCTTCGCCGATCACGTCGTCTTCGAGAATTTTCGGGTATTTGCCCACCAGATCCCAGCTGAGGAAGAAGGGAGTCCAGTCGATGTATTTCACCAGATCTTCCAGCGGGTAATTATCAAGAACCTGAGTGCCGGTAAAGCCGGGGGCAGGTGGAGTGTAAGTCTCCCAGTCGATCTGTAGCCCCTGCTTGACAGCATCTTCGTAAGGCACGGGGGCCCCCTGCGGTTTGCGGTTGGCGACCCGATCGCGGACCTCGACATATTCCGCTTTGATCTTCTGGACGTACTTTTCGTGCTGCTCGTCAGAGAGAAGCGAGGTTGCCACGCCGACTGCACGGGAGGCGTCTGGCACATAGACGACCTGATTCCGCTTGTACTGCGGCTCGATCTTCACAGCAGTATGGGCTTTGGAGGTCGTCGCTCCGCCGATCAGCAGTGGAAGATTCATCTCCAGTCGTTCCATTTCGCAGGCGACGGTGACCATTTCATCCAGTGAGGGAGTGATCAGACCGGACAGGCCGATGATGTCGCATTCCTTTTCCCGGGCGGTCTGCAGGATCGTTTCACAGGGAACCATCACGCCAAGATCGATGACCTCGAAGTTGTTGCACTGCAGTACGACGCCGACAATGTTCTTGCCGATATCGTGCACATCCCCTTTGACGGTCGCCATCAGGATGCGCCCGTTGGGCTTGCTGGCTTCTGTTTTTTCTTCTTCGATGAAGGGTTGCAGATAGGCGACGGCCTGCTTCATCACGCGGGCTGATTTCACAACCTGCGGCAGAAACATCTTCCCTGCTCCGAACAGATCGCCGACGACATTCATGCCGTCCATCAGCGGACCTTCGATCACATCCAGTGGACGGGGCAATTCCTGGCGGGCTGCTTCGGCGTCTTCGATGATGTAGGTGGAGATCCCCTTCACCAGTGCATGTTCGATGCGTTTGGTGACCGGCAATTCGCGCCAGGACAGGTCTTCGGTTGTTGTGCCACCGGTCTTGCCGTCTCCGCGGTATTTTTCGGCAATCGCCAGCAGGGCTTCAGTTCCATCCGGAGTCCGATTAAGGATAACGTCTTCGACTTTGTCCTTAAGTTCTGCGGGCAGATCGTCGTAAACGGCCAGCTGGCTGGCATTCACAATTCCCATATTCATGCCGGCACGAATCGCATGATACAGGAAGACCGAGTGAATGGCTTCGCGGACAGGATTATTGCCGCGGAAAGAGAAGGAGACATTCGAGACGCCCCCGGAGATGCTCACGTGCGGCAGATTTTCGTGAATCCAGGCGGTCGCTTCGATGAAATCGACGGCATAATTATTATGTTCTTCGATCCCGGTGGCGACGGCGAAGATGTTCGGATCGAAAATAATGTCCTGCGGGGCGAAGTCGAGCTTGTCCAGAAGCAATCGATAAGAGCGTTCGCAGATTTCTATCTTGCGCTGTTTCGTATCGGCCTGCCCGTCTTCGTCGAACGCCATGATGACCACGGCAGCCCCGTAGAGCTGGCAGAGGCGGGCCTTCTCCAGAAACTCCGCTTCCCCCTCCTTCAGACTGATCGAGTTCACGATCGGTTTCCCCTGGATGCATTTCAGGCCGGCTTCGATGACGTCCCATTTCGACGAGTCGACCATCACGGGCACGCGGGCGATTTCGGGTTCGGTCGCAACCAGATTCAGGAACGAAGTCATCGCGGCGACGGCATCGAGCATGCCCTCGTCCATGTTGACATCCATGATGTCGGCCCCGTTCTGGACCTGCTGCAGGGCGACTTCGAGAGCTGTATCGTAATCGGATTCCTTAATCAACCTCTTAAACCGGGCCGAACCGGTGACGTTACAGCGTTCGCCTACATTCACGAACAGACTGTCTTTGGTGATGTTGAGCGGTTCCAGTCCGGAGAGCCGCAATGCCGGTTCGATTTCCGGGATCTGTCGCGGCTGTTTGCCTTCCATGGCCTGGGCGATGGCTTTGATGTGGGCCGGAGTCGTACCACAACAGCCACCCAGAATATTTAAAAACCCGCTGTCAGCGAACTCTTCAACGATAACAGCCATCTCGGAGGCACTCTGATCGTATTCCCCGAATTCGTTAGGCAGGCCGGCATTGGGGTGAGCCGAAACGTAAGTATCAGAGACACGCGAGAGCTCTTTCACATACTGGCGGAGTTCCTGTGCCCCCAGGGCGCAGTTCAGGCCGATTGAGAAAGGTCGGGCGTGAGCCAGCGAGTTCCAGAAGGCTTCCGTAGTCTGCCCCGACAGGGTGCGCCCCGAGGCATCGGTAATCGTCCCGGAGATCATGATGGGGAGTTCGATATTTTCCCGCTGGAAGTAGGTGCGGACTGCAAATACGGCTGCCTTGGCATTCAGGGTATCAAAGATGGTTTCGATCAGCAGGAGATCGGTCCCCCCCTTGACCAGGCCATCGATCGATTCCAGGTAGTTTTCGACCAGCTCATCGTAGGTCACATTGCGCGCTCCCGGATCATTCACATCGGGAGAGATCGAGCAGGTTCGACTCGTGGGGCCCAGGATACCAGCAACCCAGCGGGGTTTCTCCGGATTGGCGGTCGTGAATTCGTCGGCCACTTCACGGGCCAGTTTTGCCGACTCGTAGTTCAGCTCATAGACCAGATCCTCCATCTCGTAATCACTCTGGGAGAGTCGGGTCGCGTTAAAGGTATTGGCCTCGATGATGTCCGCACCGGCTTCGAGATATTCACGATGAATCCCGCGGATAATCTCGGGCTGTGTCAACGACAGGAGGTCGTTGTTGCCGGCGATGTCCATATGGTAGTCAGCGAACCGTTTGCCCCGATAATCGGCTTCCTTGAGTTTATGGTTCTGGATCATCGTCCCCATGGCCCCGTCCAGAATCAGAATCCGTTTCTGGACAGCAGCGTAGAGGGCTTCGATTCGAGCGGCACGGTCGGACATACTTCTAAAAACCTGTACTTTTCACTGATGGTTTGAATGCGGTGTGAGAATTCGCTGATCCCGGCAGCATCCATCGCCGGAAAACGCTGTAAATTACGACACCCCATGCATTACTGACACGAGATCAGGGGCTCAGGGTGCGCAATGGCAGCCGGCATTCTAACAGATCAGTACAAAAGAAATACAGCAGGCCCGCCGCTTATTTCGCGGTCCCTTTTAAATCTTTTGTGGGCTCGGCTCCGATCGAACCGACCAGTTCTTCGAGGTAAGCGGAAGAGCTGACGTGAGCCAGTTGTTCCTCGACCCATTTGCGACGTTCAGGGATCTGCAGCCGCACGACTTCCCGGTCGTAACCGGGCTGGACACTGAACTGATCCAGATATTCCAGGTGCCGTTTGAGCAATGCCACTTCGCGTTCCTGACGGGCCACCAGCCGCTCCTGATACCAGTCGCTCTGCAGCAGGTTCTCCCTGGTAAACAGGGAACGGACTTCCGGGTCGTGGATGGTGTGTCCCTGCCAGTTCCCGTGTGCCATGATGGATAGAATTGCCTGCAACGGAGGGCAGGCCTCTTCATAGCCACCATCTTCGAAATACTGCAGGGCGACCCGCTGCTGGGCTTCAGCGATGTGCTGGATACCGTCCACGAAGGATTCGAGATCCTGCTTTTCCGGCTTGAGGATTGTTTCGTCAAAGACAGACGCCGGATTATCAAAGACACGCCCGAAGAATCGCAACAGGAACTTGTAGGTGATGCGATAACCGAGACGGCTGGCCGGGATCTCAACGCCCTGATGTTCGAAGTCTTTGATCGGCTCCAGCAGTCCTTCGCTGATGAGGAATTCAGGCTGACGCTCTTCGGGCTTCATCCGACACCAGATTTCCGGAATAAGCAGACTGATATCATGGTCCACCCGCACATTGGGGCCGATATGACCTGCCGCTGTTGAAAATCCAGCGTAACCCGTCAGGATGTAGCCAACCAGTGCACTGTTGAGATCTGCGGAAGGACGGAGCGCGTTGAACGGCCCTTTCGTCAATGCCCCTTCACTGCCGGCACCTGTTGTCGAAGGACTTTTCCCGGTCAGAGAGCAGACGAAGTCCATGAACAGCTCAGGCAGTTCCTGGTAATGGATGGGCGAATAGACGGCCAGGCTGCGGATGCCCTTTTCTTTCTCCGGCGGATTGTTGCGACGCCCGAGCATGACGGCATTGACAGGGTTATGGACCGGCTGATCCGCGGGTATAGCCCGGAACAGGCGCGTTGCCGTTTTTGCCACGTAAGAATTGAACGGCTTGACCAGATCAGGGCGGATCTGCAGGTAACGTGGATTTTTGGTCGGTTTCCCATCAATCTGACGCGGATTGGCTGAACAGACGACATAACTGCTGTTCGATTCTTCCGCAGCATGCAACATCTCCTGCATCGGTGGACTGAAGGCGTCGAAATCAACGACGTACTTACTCATCTCCCTGACCTGATCAATGCTTAACGGCTCGAAGTTGGAGATGAAGTTCCCCGGCTTACTGAGATCCAGCTCAGTCTGTTTATCCAGACCGCGAATGATCGCATCGTCGGGCCGCTGGAAAAGTCGATATTCACTGTTGATGACAAACTTGCAACTTTCGCCCGTCTCCCCTTCCGCCAGATAAGGCAGATCTCGCGACGGGACTACGACCGAGGCGCTGATGTCGTCTTCGGTCTGAATTTTCATCGAAGCGATAAAGTCCTGACGAACCTTAAATGTCCGCCAGCCGGACAGTGAAAACAGACCGACGCGCAGATAGGTTCCAACCAGCTTCCGCTCGCGGTACTTCAACTCGTGACCGTGAGTGCCATTGACGATATCCACGCCGAAATGACTGTCCCAGTCTTCTCCCCAGCTGGGCCAGTAAATACGCTTGATAATGAAGACCAGGGCCAGAATATGATCGGGAATCGAGTTCAACCATTCATTGAATTCCGGAGTATAGGCGGGGGATGGTGTCAGCAACTTAATCACACTCCCCAGCGAGCGATTCAGATCGAGCACGCTTCGGCTGGGCCTCAGATCAGGGTGCCCCTCCGGCAGCGGTTCGAGCCAGCGATCGGAATAGTCTTTCTCAATGATTTCGCGGACCGCCTCCATGTCTTTCTCGTAGTTCGAGACAAACACGGGTCCGTAGAGCATGTAATCCTGAATCGATTTACTGATTTCACTTTTTCCACCACCGGAAACCGTACACGGTTTGTGGCAGAAGATTCCCTCACCGGTGGTACCGACAATTCTCCAGGAGGGAGCAGCCGGATGCTTTTCCATTCGCAGATGGTAACCCGAAGGAGCCATGTAGACCTGGCCGGGCAGCAGCGGAATCGAATGCTCTGTGCCTCCCCGGGTCCAACGAATGCACTGCTCAGGGAGACTGGCATAGGCATCTTCCGGAATGTAAATCAGTTCCGGATAGACACGGTCAATGCCGTAGCCCTCGGGTTGTCCGTCGATATGATCTCCGTAATCCTGGATCACATCGTCAAAGGTGCGACCATTATAGCGGACGCTGTTGACCTGAAAGCCTTCGCCCAGATTGTAACTGGGATAGGCCATGGTGCCACCCGCGTGTTCTTCCTCGGCATTGCCAAACAGATTGGCCGAGTAGCTAATCTGGGTCTTGACCTCTTTCTTACAGTAACCGAAGTAGTTGTCCGCGATCAGGGTCACGATGACTCCCTCTTCGGTGCGACAGGTCAGCTTGAATGCCATCCCGTCGTTGTAAAGTTCGTCTTCCGACTTCCAGCACATGCTGTCGCGCTGCTGGCGTTCGGTCGCATCGTCCCAGTGCGGCAGGCCGAGCTCACGTTTTGTCAGCTTCGTCAAGTGCGGCGCCAGGATGACCGCACCGGTGTGACCGGTCCAGTGCATGACATCCAGGGCAGCATCATGTGTGGGAACAA
This sequence comes from Gimesia panareensis, assembly GCF_007748155.1. Lineage (GTDB taxonomy): Bacteria > Planctomycetota > Planctomycetia > Planctomycetales > Planctomycetaceae > Gimesia > Gimesia panareensis. The sequence continues at coordinate 2,254,343 of NZ_CP037421.1, read as the reverse complement.
AAGGATCGCCGGCATTACCAAAGATGGATTCTACAAAATCCAGGTTACTGACGAGCGTCCCGGGAGCGAAGAACCGGACTTCCATCCGCTTTTCAGGTGTCACCCCTTCCACTTCAGGGCAGACAATCGGTCGGAGCAGCAACGAAGCCCAGCCCGTGGCGGGTTCCGTCTGTTCGGAAGTAAAGGGGAAGAGTTTCAGATCATCGGGTGGCGTCATGGCATGCTGGAACATTTTGACGAACGTCGCCCGCGGTACAGAACGCTTATCTCCCGGAACCGGCAAACCACCTTCGGTGACATGGAAGGTCCCCACGGTGGTGCGGCGGTCGTGCTTGGGATTATGCAGCACCCCGTTTTTCACACGGTAAGACTGCACCAGGTCGCTGTGATATTCATCCCCTTCGATGGGTAACGATAATTCCCGCGCAAGACCAAAACGGTCGAGAATCAGAGTCCGGGCGGGAAGTTTTAATTCTGCACCGCCGGGAACATCGCTGAAATGCGTCTGCAGAAAGTTTTCAATGCGCTGATCAACGGGGCATCGTTGATTGACCAGCAGACGATTTTTCTGGCGATGGTTTTCCAACAGTCCTTTGGCAATATCTGCAAAGGTACGATCTGCATCTGTTAACGCAGCCGGATAACCGTTAGCGATCAGCTGCAGATTCAGATACCGCAGAATCTCATCACGGTCTTCATTGCAGGTGGCGTTGCCGTTGCTGTCCAGGCCGAGTGCCTGATGAAACTGTTCGCTGGAATCCTGTGTACCGACTTTGAGTGACCTGGGAGGTGTAATCCAGGGTACTTCGCTGCTAAACATATTGGATTTACTTCTGGTAAAATGAAGAAATGTCGAAAAATCGCTGATCTTCTTTTGAGCGCACTGAGGGCGGGTGATGAATGATTTTGGGCGCGAGATCATGAGCCTCAGTCAGAAGTGCAGTATATTGTAATTTACTGGAACGTCAACGGTTCAGATTCACAGTGGTCGCATTGACTGGAAATGTCGGCTCGCCATAAACAATTTAGGATATAATACTTAGATATCCTATTAGCTTTTAGAACCGAACGATGAGAGCAACCGGGCCGACCTGAGCCAAGGGCTCTGCAGTGCGAATCTCAATACAATTCCCGTACCGGCGGACGGTTGTCGTCGATCAGGTAACGGGGTCGGCCAGAAAGGTCGTTGATCTGGGCGGTCGCCAAATCAACGCCCATATTCTGGTAGAGGGTCGCGAAGATTTCCTGGACATCCACCGGTCGTTCTGCGGGAACGCCCCCCACGCGGTCAGTCTGTCCGATGATGCGTCCTCCCTGGATCCCACCTCCGGCCATGAGCACGGACTGTGTGCCGGGCCAGTGATCACGTCCCCCTTTGGCGTTAATGCGAGGCGTACGGCCAAACTCCCCCCAGACGATGACTGTGGTCTGTTCCAGTAAGCCGCGTTCGTCCAGATCCTGCAGAAAGACCGCCAGCGCCTGGTCGAACAGAGGAAGATATTTTTTCGAGAGGTATTCAATCGAGCCTTCCCGGTTAGCATGCCAGTCCCAGGCCCCAAAGGCGACGGTCACACAGCGAACGCCGGCTTCAACCAGCCGCCGGGCAAGTAACAGATGCTGCGGGCTCTGTGGTGCGCCCCCAAAGCTGGGATCTGTTTTTTGCAGCGCACCATAGCGATCACGGACCGACTGTGGTTCACGCTCGAGGTCCATCGCTTCGGCAAAGCGTCCGGAGGTCAGCATCTCGAAGGCCTGATCCTGAAAGTTATCCAGGCCTGCTCCGTCAATCTGCTGCTGATTCTGTTTGACTGACTGCAGCAGCGATTTCCGCTGGTTCAAACGAGTCAGGTCGATCCCATGCAGCACCAGATCCGATTTGACTTCTCCCTCCAGAGCAAAAGGAATGTGCTTGAAACCGGTAAATCCGGGCCACGAGGGATTCCCCTGCAAATGACTTCCGTTGTTGTTGTAGGGACCGTAACTCATTTTGGGAGCCGCATCGACGTAGGGAATCATTCCCTGTGCACCGGGTCCCAGCAGTTGAGAAATCACAGAGCCAAACGCGGGCCAGCCCCCCGCTGGTTCGCCATCTTCGGTTCTCCCCCCTGCGCGCCCGGTATAGCACTGGAAGGATTCGTGCCGGTTTTCCATACCTACGAGTGTTCTGACCACGGAAAAGCGATCAGAGATGGAGGACAGCCGGGGCAATAATTCGCAGAACTGGACTCCGGGTACTTTCGTCTGTGTGGGAAGAAAGGAACCTCGAATTTCACTGGGAGCTTCCGGCTTGGGATCAAAGGTTTCAAACTGCGTCGGACCGCCGGGCAGATAGATCATGACCACCGATTTCTGCCCTGTCTTCAGATTCAGCCCGGCTCCCGCATCAATTCCCTGCCCTGTAACCCAGCCCGCGGAAATCCCCAGCGCACTGGACTTGAGAAAATCGCGGCGTGAAACAGAGTTGTGGCAGTCAAGATCACTCATAAGTCCTCTCCCATATGTACTTTTGAAAATTACCAGACCAATCTTGAATTCACAACCCCAGCCTTGCTGGAAACTGGGACAGACAGTTCAATCGATGAATTTCTCAAAATTCGCGGGTTTCTCGGGCAGTGAGTTTTCATTTGTTTAGCAGCAACATAAAATCCAGTCTGAAAACCGGATCAGTTTGACCTTTATTATGGCTCAGTTAAATCTCAGGATTAGATTTAATGATTCATCACGAATACGTGGAGCGGCTTGTCAATTTACTCGACCCAGAAGCGAATCTGCTCTTCAATATGACTTTTGAAGAGGCCGTCGAGCGTGTCGGAAATGGATCCCCCGCGCAGATCCGGGAGATTGACGGGCAATTCGCACTGGTCCACAAAGAGGGAACACGTGTTCGCATGGCACGTTCGATTGGCAGGCCCATGCGATTCTTCCTGGCCAAACGGGCAGAAGGTCCCTGCCTGGTGATCGCCGAACGCATTGATGAGATCTATGAGTTCCTCAAAAGCGAAGGACTGGATGACCAGTTTCATCCTTCGTATACGCGTATGGTTCCCGCGCATTATCTGCTCGAACTGCAACTCATCGGCTGTCCGGATCCGAATCCGAAAACGACCCGCTTTTTCACGCCGGAACGTAACCGGCTGACAAACAAGCTGGATGAAATCGGCAAGCAGTATATCAGTGCAGTTTCTGAGGAAATCCACAAATGGCTGGACATGATCCCACAACAGGAACCAATCGGTATGCTGTTTTCTGGCGGTATCGACAGTGGGGCCATTTTTCTGCTGTTGTATCATGCTTTAATCAGTCGCCAGGAATCTCCTTCCCGCCTCAAAGCGTTTTCACTCTCGATTGACGGGGAAGGCAGTGACTGCAGACAGGCATTCGAATTTCTGGATCAGCTGAATCTCAGTCTGTTTCTGGAAATCATGGAAGTACCACAGGATTCACTGGACTATCGGGAAACAATCAAAGTCGTCGAAGACTATAAAGCGCTGGATGTGCAGGCTGCCACGATGACCTATGCTCTGTGCAAAAAAATCCGTGAGCAATATCCCCATTGGAAATATTTGATCGACGGTGATGGCGGTGATGAGAATCTGAAGGATTACCCGATCGACGCAAACCCGGAACTGACCATCCGCAGTGTGCTCAACAACCTGATGCTGTACCAGGAAGGCTGGGGAGTGGAAGCCGTTAAACACTCTTTGACTTATTCGGGGGGACAGAGCCGGGGGCACGTTCGCACTTATGCCCCGGCACGCACGCTCGGGTTCCAGGGCTTCAGCCCCTATGCATTGCCGAATGTCATTGAAGTTGCGGAAGGGATCCCCTTTATCGAGTTGACCGACTGGGATCCCCGCAAGTTGTACGCCCTGAAAGGGGATATCGTCTGCCGGGGGGTCAAACAGGTCACAGGCCTCTCCATGCCCGTTTATCCCAAACGGCGATTTCAGGAAGGCACCCTCAACGGAGATTCATTTCAGTCTGTGTTTGCAGAATCAGAAAACGTGTATCGGCAGACGCTGCTCTCACTGTTTCAACAGCCATCCTAGTGCTATCAGCACTTGAATAGGTCATCATGAACTTACCTGTTCGCCAATTCAACGATCAGGAGATCCTGCAGGCCCGCGGCCTCAAAAATCGGGTCTCCGAGCAGCGTCCCTATGCTTTTTTAAATGAAGTCGAACCCTCTGCCTCCGGCAAGCCGGTTGAAACCTCGACGCTGTTCCTGACGAATCGCGAATGCCCGTTTCGCTGCCTGATGTGTGACCTGTGGCAGAACACAACGGATGAAAGCATTTCTGTCGGATCGATTCCACGACAGATTCAATATGCCCTCAATCGTCTCCCGGCTGCCAGACAGATCAAGCTGTATAACAGCGGCAACTTTTTTGATGCGAAAGCCATCCCCCGGGAGGATTGGCCCGCGATTGCGGAGCTGGTTGAGACTTTTGAGCGTGTCATTGTCGAGAATCACCCCCTGCTCTGCAACGAGTCCTGCACTGATTTTCAGAAGCAGATTGCCGGCCAACTGGAAATCGCCTTAGGCCTCGAAACAATACACCCTGAAGTGTTACCGGCACTCAACAAACGAATGACGCTCGATGACTTTGCCCGGGCTGCTGAATTCCTGCGGCAGCATGAGATTGAAGTCCGGGCATTCATTCTGCTCAAACCCCCGTTCCTGGAGGAATCAGAAGGAGTCGCGTGGGCAATTCGCTCTGTCGAATATGCGTTTTCGCTGGGGGTGGGCTGCTGTGCCGTGATTCCGACCCGGCCGGGTAACGGCATGCTCGAGCTGTTGCAGTCACAAGGACAGTTTTCGATACCCGCACTCTCCTCCGTCGAAGAAGTACTGGAACAGTGCCTGCAACTGAATCAGGGACGTGTTTTTATGGATCTGTGGGATCTGGAAAGACTCTATCCGCACGAAACTGATCTCCAGCAGCGGCTGGAACGACTGGAGCAGATGAATCTGACCCAAGGTATGCCGAGTTCCACCTGACCGGCTACTCTTCTCCCAGCATCGTGAGAAATTCCTCTTCGGAAAGAACAGGCACATCCAGTTCCTGGGCCTTGGTCAGCTTGCTGCCGGCCTTCTCCCCTGCGAGCAGATAGTCGGTCTTGGAAGAAACGGAACCGGAAGCTTTGCCGCCATGTTTGACAATCAATTCCTTGGCTTCGCCACGTGTAAACTGTGAGAGAGTTCCCGTAACGACCACTGTTTTTCCGTCAAGTACGCCCGAGGCCTTTTCTTTTTTAGCGACGGGCGTCCCCATATTGAGGCCCAGCTCTTTCAGATCGGAAACCAGCTTCTGTCCAAAATCAGAGTGGAAAAAGTTATATACCGACTCGGCAATCACAGGGCCAATTTCGTTGACTTCCGCCAGATCTTCCACACTCTGCTTTATGATCTCGTCGATCGTCCCAAATTCCTGTTCGAGGATGCGGGCATTACTGGCGCCGACATGTCGGATATTGAGTCCTGTGAGTAACCGCCAGAGCGGCTGCTGTTTCGAACTTTCAATCCCAGCCAGCAGATTATCGATCGACTTTTCTCCCTGCCGTTCCAGATTGACCAGGTCTTCGTAATGCTCGTCCAGCCGATAGATGTCAGCCAGCCCAGTGAGAAGTCCGGCTTCGAGCAACTGTTCGATCATCTTGATGCCCATCCCTTCAATGTCCATCGCCTGACGCGAGGCATAGTACCGGAGCGTTTCACGTACAGAAGCGGGACATTCGGGATTGGGGCACCGGATATAGACGCCCCCTTCATCCTTAACCAGTTCCGTATTGCACTCGGGACAGTGAGAGGGAAATTCCAGTTCCTGCTGCGTGCCATCCCGGCGATGTTCTTCAACGCGTACCACGTGCGGAATGATTTTCCCTGCCTTCTCCACAACCACCCAGTCACCAATCTGAATCCCCAGCCGCAGCATTTCATCATGATTGTGCAAACTGGCACGTGAGACTGTTGTCCCGGCAATCTGCACCGGCTCGAGATTGGCGACCGGCGTCACCGTTCCCGTCTTGCCGACCTGGAATACGATCGACTCGGCCCGGGTGACCGCTTCATAGCGTTCCCATTTATAGGCCACAACCCAACGCGGACTTTTGGATGTATTCCCGAGCAGATCACGTTGATCAAAACGGTTGACTTTAAGCACAATCCCGTCGACTTCAAAATCGAGCGTGTGCAGATCGTCCATCATCGTCTGGGCGTGTTCCATCGTCTTTTCCAGGTTGGGGAAAGCCTTCACATTAGGCGTAGCCGGGATTCCCATCTCCTGAATGGCGGCGAGGTATTTCACATGTGTCTGATAATCGACGCCTTCTACTGCGCCGATACCATGTGCAAAGAAACGAATCTTCCGCTTGGCACAAAGTTTCGGATCCAGCAGTTTCAGTCCACCAGCCGTCGTGTTCCGGGGATTGGCAAAAGGCTCTTTCCCCTGCTCCTGCATTTCGACATTCAGCACCTGAAAATCAGAATTGCTGATGTAGGCTTCCCCCCGGACTTCCAGCAGTGCGGGAGGTTTTTTGACATTCAACCGCAGGGGAACACCGCCGATCGTGCGGACATTATGAGTGATGTCATCACCCTGCTGACCGTCGCCTCGGGTCACTCCCTGTACGAGATGCCCGTTTTCATAAACTAATGAGACGGCAACCCCGTCAATTTTATACTCGGCAGTCAGTTCAACCTGGTCTTCCCCCAGCAGTTTGCAGATACGCGTCTCGAAATCCTTGAGACCATCCAGTTCAAAGATATTATCGATGGAAAGCATCGGCACGCGGTGGGCGACTGTCTGGAAACCTTCAATCGGTGCCCCACCGACCTTTTTGGTCGGGCTGTCGGGTGAATCAAACTCCGGATGTTCTTCCTCGAGTTGCTCCAGCCGCTTCATCATCTTATCGAATTCGCGGTCAGAGATTTCCGGCTTCGCCTTGATATAATACAGCCGGTTATGATGTTCGAGTTGCTGGCGAAGTTGTTCGATTTCTTTTTGAACGCTCATAGGAAATTCCGCACTGTATCAGGGAAGCGCAAACAAGTCAGGAGGCAGATTCACTCAGCAGTTTTTCCTGTTCCGCCCGTTTCAGATCGGCTTCCACCATCAGACGTGCGAGTTCTTCAAATGTGACCTTGGGTTCCCATTTCAGCTTTTCACGGGCTTTACTGGGATCCGCACAGAGCAATTCCACTTCTGCAGGTCGATAGAACTGGGGATCGATTTCCACATACTTTCGCCAGTCGAGATCGACAGCACCAAAGGCAGCTTCCAGAAATTCTCTTACCGAGTGCGTTTCGCCGGTTCCAATAACAAAATCATCGGGATTCTCCTGCTGGAGAATCAGCCACATCGCTTCCACATAGTCCCCGGCAAATCCCCAGTCCCGTTTGGCATCGATGTTGCCCAGGAACAGTTTGTCCTGCATTCCCAGCTTGATCCTCGCTACGGCTTTGGTAATTTTCCGGGTCACAAAGGCTTCGCCCCGCCGCGGTGATTCATGGTTGAACAGAATGCCGTTACAGGCAAACATGCCATAAGATTCCCGGTAATTGATCGTCAGCCAGTAAGAGAAGACTTTGGCACACGCATACGGACTGCGGGGATGAAAGGGAGTCGTTTCACTCTGAGGGGTTTCGACCACCTTGCCGAACATCTCACTGGAGGATGCCTGGTAGAAACGAACCTTCTTGCCGCTCTGTTGTTCGTAATACCGAATGGCATCCAGCAGACGCAGCGTGCCGACCCCTGTGACTTCCGCGGTATAAACGGGAATGTCAAAAGAGAGTCTGACATGGCTCTGAGCTGCCAGGTGATAGACTTCGTCAGGTTTGACACGATCCAGAATCTCATTCAGGTTCGAGCCCTCTGCAAAATCACAGTAGTAACAGTTTTTGGGAGGCTCTCCGATGCCCGGTTTACTGCAGGAGGTGATTCCATGGACCTCGTAATCTTTACTTTCCAGAAATCGGGAAAGATAGTATCCATCCTGGCCATTAATTCCGGTGATCAGGGCAACTCGACTCACGACACAAATCCTCTATTTAAACTCTGTGATTGCAGTTAATCTGACTGGCTACTCTGTCTGTATCTGCAGTTTAGTGGTTTTCACCCAAATCGCAACAGTTGAACACCAGCCTGGGTAGATGCGGTTTATTTACCATCCTGGTTCTGGGCTGACCGATGCCCTTTGATGTAATACTTCAGAATCTCCCATCGCCTGATGACCCCCAGCATACGGTGGGGCTGCTCACGAGAGACGACCGGCAGACAATCGTAGGAACCCTCGCGGAATTTGGCCCAGACTCGTGCCAGCGAATCGTCTGGATAGACGATGGTCTCCAGGTTATTCGCCAGGTCGGCAGCACGCACCAGAGAACCAATTTTGGGGTCAAACAGGGTATTACTCAAATCCTGATAACGAATTACTCCCACGACCTCTTCGTTCGGACCGATCACGGGAAACGTGTTATCATGGCTGTGTTCGATAAACGAAATGACTTCGTTAAACGTAGCTGTCTGAGAGATCCCCTTTACGTTTTTTCGATAAAGCTGTTCGACCAGAATCTGATCGGGGGGCTGATCGATTTCAGACAGAAGCCCGAATGAAACCAGAAATCGCCTGATCATTGACTGGAATTCGCTGATCGGGTCGCCGGCGGTATGGTGGATCGCATGAATCAGAGGAACCTCCCCCGCACGCAAGACTGACTGGCGAATCATGATCGGACCGACAATTTCAAAAAAGACCACCGATCCGAGAATAATCGTCTGCAGATGACCACCCAGCACAGGATCGCGGCTGACTGCAATCGCCGAGAGTGCAATGGCCGCTCCTGCCTGGGCAAACAGGGTCGTCCCCAGCCAGATTGACACTTCGGGTTCTTCTCCCCGCATTCGTGCCGGAATAAAGATACCGATGTATTTCCCCAACAGTCGCAGCACAATATAGCTGCCTCCCACCAGCCCGGCTTCGATAAACTGCTGCGGTTTCAGTTCCGCTCCGTGAATGATGAAGAAGAGGACACACAGAAAACCAGTTAACGGATTCAGTTCGGCTTCTACTTTGGGAACTTCTTCTTCCGCCAGTGAGTTGGCGACGGTAAAGCCCATCGCAAGAAAGGTCAGCATGTAGGGCATCCCGGTAGTCCGACATAACCCCAGTGCCAGGGCAATCAGACCGATAAACATGATGATGCGGCGACTGCCTTTGATAATCGAACTGCCATAGCTGATCATCAGGCCGCCGAAAACACCGATAAAGACAGACCCGAAGATATCGAGCAGCAGATGTCCAAACTGGGGAAGCACGGAAGCATGGGCACTATCGACCTGAAAAAAATAAACCACCACGAAGATCACTTCAAAGGCGATGATGGAAATCAGGTTATTCAGAGCGACCAGAATTCCTGTATATTCGGAGATCGGCCCTTCGGACTGCATTTCTTTCAGAACGAGAATCGTCGTGGCAGGTGCAGTGGCAATCGCAAGCGCCCCCAGTAGAATCGCTGCACTCCCCGATTCCCCGACCAGCAGCAGGCCAACAAAGACAATGAAAAAAGTGCCGAGTACCTCGCCCATCGAAAGTGGTAAGACACGTTTAAACAATCGTCGCAGCCGGGAGAGTGTAAAGTGATTCCCCAGCCCAAACAGAACCAGGGCCATTGCCAGGTCGGTCAGCGGTTTAAGTTCTTCCAGATGTTCGTGAGGGATCAGATCGAAGATGGCTGGGCCCAGAATCACTCCCATCAGGAGATAGGCGGTCACTTTAGGCAGGCGGAAAAGCTCCCCCAGTGTGCCCGCCAGTAGACCAGCGGCCAGAAAGATTCCGAGAGTAAAGATGATATGCCACGAACCCATTCGAACTTCCTGTTCTGGAGGAGATGAGATTATTTACGGGCCGATTATAGCAGATCAGGGCGAGCGGTCGATCCTTAACTCAGCTCTCCGGCCGTAAAAAAATGATAGTAAACTATTATCAGATATCAAGTTCCAGCTATCGTTATTTCATCTGTTCCTGACCAGGGCCCAGAAGGGTCTGTCAGTGTCATTCAGTCCAGATTCATGGTCACGGTCTTCAGTTCTGTATAGTTGGCGAGCCCTGCGGCCCCCAGTTCGCGGCCGATACCGCTGCGTTTGAACCCGCCGAATGGGGCTGCTGCATCAAAGACATCATAGCAGTTCACCCAGACGGTCCCCGCCTTGATGCTCTGGGCCATCAGATGCGCCTTTTTCACATCGCTGGTCCAGACCGCTGCAGCCAGACCAAAATGGGTGTTGTTAGCACGTGTAATGACTTCATCCAGATTTTTAAAAGGCAGGATGCTTAACACGGGACCGAAGATTTCATCCGTGGCAATCGGCATTTCATCGGTGACCTGATCGAAAACCGTCGGTTCCACAAAGTACCCTTTATCACCGAACCGGGATCCGCCGGTCACACATTTCGCCCCGGCCTCGTTGCCCTTCTGAATGTAGCTTAGAATTTTTTCCATCTGTGCCTGATCCACCTGCGGTCCCTGTGTCGTTTCTGGATTCAGGGGATCACCTAGTTTTCGGGCAGCGGCTCGCTCGACAATCCTGGCAACGAATTCTTCGTGAACCGATTCTTCGACGAACAGTCGACTGCCGGCACAACAGCATTGCCCCTGATTGAAAAACAGACCGAACTCTGCTCCTGCCACAGCAGCATCCAGGTCACTGTCTGCAAAGACCACGTTCGGACTCTTGCCTCCCAGTTCGAATGTGAGACGTTTGAGAGTCGCTGCCGCATCTGCCATGATGATTTTCGCGGTCGCATCTTCACCAGTGAAAGCGATCTTATCCACATCGGGATGTTTCACCAGGGCTGCTCCCGCAGTCGGACCGTAACCGGGCACCACATTGATGACTCCCGGGGGGTAGCCGGCCTCCATGGCCAGTTCCGCCAGACGCAGACAGGAGAGTGGAGTCTGCTCTGCAGGTTTCATGACGATCGTACAACCGGCGGCCAAGGCCGGTGCCCATTTCCAGGCAACCATCAGTAGTGGGAAGTTCCAGGGAATGATCTGACCGGCCACGCCAATTGGTTCCCGCCGTGTATAGCAGAAATGATTTCCGCGAATGGGAATCGTAGTGCCTTCAATCTTGTCTGCCCAGCCTGCATAGTATCGCAGACAATCAATGACCAAAGGCAGGTCTGCAGCACGACTGTCGCGAATGGGCTTGCCGTTATCCAGGGACTCCAATGCTGCGAGTTCCTCGATGTTTTCTTCAATGAGATCTGCCAGACGGTACATCAACCGACCACGATCCCGGGCATCCATCTTTGACCAGGGCCCGGTCTCAAAGGCAGCGCGGGCTGCTTTGACAGCCAGATCAATATCAGCAGCATCCCCTTCAGCCACTTCCGCAATAACCTCTTCCGTCGCTGGATTCACCGTCGCAAAAGTTTTCCCGCTGACGGCATCACACCATTCTCCGTTGATGAGCAGTTGAGTTTTTCGGATCTGGGGAGTGGCTGCTACGGTATCTAGAACGTCTGTGGCCATGACGGGATCTCCTGAGGTTCAATTGAGCGAAAATTATTCAGGAACAAAAAGTTGTTCACAGTCAGGCGTAGAAGTTAAGCCTGTCTTTCTTTCATTCTGATGATTTTCGTTCTGCTTCTCAAGAGGGATGTGACCAGGCGCGCAAAAATCACGCAGAACAGAGAAAAGGCACTTCCCGGTAAAACCGGTTTTAGATAGCACGCAGAATCGCGGCAGCACTCTGACCAAAGGCGGTCCGACTGACCGACATCGTGGTCGGCGTAATGAGCGGACGCACTTCACCATGTACGACATCCAGATTGCACAGCGGATCTGGCGTTTCGTAATTCAAAGTCGCGGGAGTGGCACCATGACGCAGAGACAGAATACTGGCTGCCAGTTCGACTGCTCCGGAACCGGCATCGAAGTGTCCGAAGTAGCTCTTGAGAGCCGTAATCGGAATCTTCATGGCGTCATCGCCAAACAGACGATGATAAGCATGAGCTTCGACCTGATCATCGATTTTCGTGCTCTTTCCATGGGCGTTAATATGCCCCAGTTCACGCGGCATAATGCCTGACTGACGCATCGCTGATTCGACAGCCCGCATCAGCCCGGTATCATTTCGCGGATCAGAGCTGCCATCACAGCCTGCTCCCAGGCCGATGACTTCAGCATAAATTTCTGCGCCGCGTCGAACAGCGTGCTCGTAGTTTTCTACCACGAATGCAGCGGCACCTTCACCCAGAATCGTACCATTACGATCACGGTCAAAGGGACGACAGGCACGTTTGGGATCTTCATCCCGAGACAGCAGATCAATCAGATTCTTCCGGGACAGATCCAGGGGATTGATATTAGAAGTGCAGGCACCAACGACCATACAGTCGACGGCTCCACGCTTGATCCACCGCATCGCTTCGGCCAAGGCCAGCAAGGCGGATGAGTCCTGACTCGTGATTGTATTGTTGGGGCCCTGGGCGTTGTGTTCGATTGAGATATGACAGGCAGGCATGTTTGGCAACTGACGCAACATCCACAGGGGAGTAATCTGCCCCAGAACATCTTCACCCCAGCGGGTGACCTCAAACGAATCATCGGCAGCACAATGATTGACGGCTTCTACCAGTTCATCGGGAGTCGTCGGGATGTGCCCTGCACCAAACGAAACACCAAAACGCTCAGGATCGACTGTTCCGCGTTTAATTCCAGCGTTTTTCACAGCGTCCGAAGCAGCAGACACACCAAGCTGGATGTCTCGCGACATAACTTTGATGAATTTTTTGTTGTAGAGGTGTTCATCCGGGTTGAAGTCTTTGACTTCCGCTGCCAGTTTCGAGGGGAGATTCTCAATCGGAATTGACTGCAGACGATCAATCCCCGATACACCTGAACATATATTGCGCCAAAAGTTGTCTATACCGATACCAATTGGAGATACAACTCCAATTCCGGAAATGACCACGCGCGTTTGATTTGACCCAGCCATCTTAGCCTGACCCTTAATTCCCTACAGAGAAACAGATCAAATCCTTTCAACGAACTGTTTCAGACTATAGTTGTAAGATCTATGTAATTCTCTACTTAACATCATTGTGCTGTTAAGTACGTCGAGAATTACTACTGCAGCTTATCTCGAGTTCCTTCTCCTGTTTTATTATCGGAAAAAGACAACCGGAAATCTGAGAGTGTTCTCAAACCCTGCTTAAGTTCCCGTAAAGTCGTCGAATTTAACAAGTTATATCGCTATAACCCGTTACAGGCCAGTTGGCTATAAGGTGAGACTTAAATCCGGACTGCGCCCGCAGTAATTCAGGAAGGTGCTTTAAAAGCAAGGGTGGAATGAGAGTAAAACTCCCGTTTCAGGTTGGAAATCCTTTTCGCAGTTTCGAGTGAATTCCAGTCAGAGCTAATAACATAATTGAGGTCCCCTTCAATCACATCTAGTCTCTGGTAGAAACCATTCGAAGTGTATTACACACTTAACAGGCTAATTTGTCAAGTGAATTCGTAGAAAAGCTGTTCTGAACAGCACTTTCAGCCTAACCGCCAGAGCTTGACATTCTGGCGGCCAGACCGATTTTGCTAAGCATCGATAATCTCAAAAATTGCTTCCACCTCGACCGCAACGCCAGTGGGCAGAGCTGCAAAGCCGAGGGCACTGCGGGCATGATAGCCATCACCTGTTTTGCCATACAGTTCGTGGAACAGATCAGAAGCACCATTAATCACCAGATGCTGGTCAGTAAAATCGGGAGTCGAGTTAACACAACCAAGCAGTTTGATGACGCGCAGACCATCCAGTGTGCCATGCTCATCCCGGACGGAACGCAGGATCTTGACGGCACAGTCGCGGGCTGCTGCAATCCCCTCTTCCAGGCTGACATTCTCCCCCAGACGACCTTTCTGATCGCTGACATGGCCTGATGCCATTAACAGGTTTCCGGTCCGGATACAGAGGTTGAGATATCCTGGTTCAATGGGCTCAAATTTCAGCCCCAGTTCAGCAGCTTTTTGCTCAGCGGACATAGATGGCTCCTTCTGGAAAGAACGTTTAGTAATTCGTTCCGCGTACTGTAGATGGATTGTTGCTGATTTACAATCGAGCCGCTTCAGTTAAAGAGCTGGAAATCGCCCGTGGGAGGGAAGGCATTCTGAAAATGCTGTATTTCAGGCTGTTTCTGCTCGATCAGCCAGAGAATGGAAATCACATCGAATCGCGCAGAATGTTTCAGCAGATGATGTTTTTTGAGAAAGGCCGCTGCCAGGCGGGTCAATTGTTTCTGCTTCTGTTCCGTGACTGCCTCGAAGGGTTGCCCTTTCGCAGCTGACTTGCGAGTTTTAACTTCGACAAAGACAACCGTTTCCTGGTCCAGGGCAATAATGTCGATCTCGCCTGCTTCGGTGCGATACTGGCGGGTAAGAATCTGGTAGCCTTGTCGCTTGAGATAGCGAACTGCAGCACGCTCTCCCCGGTCTCCCAACAGCCTGCCAAACCAGTTACCAGCCATCAGCAACCTCTCGTCATACGGGGGCGTGGCTCAGTTAAACGTGCGCACAGAACGTCAGACAGCAGCACTGCTGCAGTGACAGTGCTGCTGTGTCTGCGAGGACGGAAATTACTCTTCGTCTTTTTTGGCGCGACGTTCGGTCAGACGGGTTGCTTTACCAACCCGGTCTCTCAGGTAGTACAGTTTGGCGCGACGAACACGACCATGGCGTTTGACATCCAGCTTGGCGATCTTGGGAGAGTTGACGGGAAAAATACGTTCAACCCCTTCACCAGCCACGATGCGGCGGACAGTGAAATTTTCACGAGTGCCGCTACCCCGACGGGCGATGACCACACCGGTGAAAACCTGGATCCGCTCTTTGTTACCTTCCTTGATGCGGGTGTGAACATCGACGGTGTCGCCGATTTCGAACTGAAGCGGCTCCTCACGAAGGCTCGATTCTTCTACTTTTTTCAATAATTCCTGCATGACTTCAAGTCCTCTTGGCACGCCTGGCTGGCACTGGACAGTGCCCTCGTTCACGTGCTGTTTACGTTTAAAAATCAGGTTGAATTTGATTCCGACTCAGTGAGAAGATCATTTCGTCGCTCGCGAGTTCGCTGCAGACTCTGTTCGTGCCGCCAGCGAGCAATCTCCTGATGATTTCCACTTAATAACACTTCCGGAACTTCCATTCCACGAAAGTTTTGAGGCCGCGTGTACTGTGGATATTCGAGCAACCCTGAATCCGAAAAGGAATCATACTTGGCACTGCTCTCGTCTCCGAGCACTCCGGGTATCAACCGGATCACGGTCTCAATAATCAACATGGCCGGGACTTCCCCTCCATTGGTAATGAAGTCGCCTGCCGATATTTCCATTGGCTCCAGACCAATGCGGATTCGCTCGTCGAACCCTTCGTATCTTCCACACAATAATGTGAGTTGCCGTTCTTTCGATAACTCCTGAGCCAGTTTCTGATCCAGCGTTTTCCCCTGCGGGGTCAACATGATCAGCTTTCCGGGCTCAGGAATGACTTCCTGAACATGCTCCACGCATTGATAGACAGTATCACAGCCAATCAACATACCCGGTCCACCGCCGTAGGGGCGGTCATCCACAGAGGCATGTTTGTCTGTGGCCCAGTCTCGAAAATTCCAACGCTGAATCTCAACCAGCTGATTTTGAATCGCCCGCTTGAGCAACCCCTGCTCAAGATAGCTGTCGAACAGTTCGGGAAACAAAGTCAGAATATCAAATCGCATGATGCTCACTCACAGAGCAAAACGGCATCGGTTGATGCAGACCTTACTCTTCTGTCGGGGTTTCTTCAGCAGCTGTCTCTTCGGCAGGTGCTTCAGCAGTTTCTGCTGCTTCCGCTGATTCGCCAGCTTCTGCTTCCGGTTCTGGTGCAGGTGGTTCCTTGGGAGCCTGCATGGGAGCCGGTGCCGCAGCAGTACCGAATTTGTTTTGCTTGACCTTCTTGATCAGTGTTGCCACGTTTTCAGAAGGCTTTGCTCCTACTGACATCCAGTAATCAACACGTTCCATGTCGATGGTGACGCGCTGGGACTTGTCAGCTACAGCGGTATCATACGTACCGATTTCTTCGATTGCTTCACCGTCACGTTGTTTGCGTGAATCCATTACACAAATACGATAGAAGGGGCGATGCGTCCGGCCCATTCTTTTCATACGAATTCGAACTGCCACTAATTTCTCCTTTAGGATACTAACTCTAAACTTTGGAAGATACAAAAATTGAATTCAGGTTAAGCAGCCTGTGAACCAGCTGATTGCTCAGCGATTCTTTTTCCGCTGCTTCTTCTTGGCTTTTCTGTCTTTTTTCTTTTTCTCTCGCAGCTTATTGATGTCGCCACCCCGTTTGCTGCGTTCTTTTTTCTTCGTCATGCCCCCCATGGGATCCATCATCCCCCCCGATGAGAGTTCACGCATGGCTTTCATCTTGTCGCGCATTCCCATGCCAGCCATTTTCTGCATCATGCCGGCCATGTTATTAAAATCTTTAACGAGACGGCTGATATCAGAGGGATCGGAGCCGCTTCCCAGGGCAATCCGACGCCGACGACTGTGATCGATCAGCTCGGGATTTTCCCGTTCCGCGGGAGTCATCGAACCGATAATTGCATCGATGCGTTTCATTTCCGCACCGGGATCCACATCCGGATTCGTATCCAGCATCCCCCCCATGCCCGGAATCATTTTCATGATTTCACGCATCGGTCCCATTTTGCGGATCGTGGCCATCTGCTTCTGGAAGTCGGTCAGACTGAATTTCCCCTGAGCCATCCGGTTCTGGAGGTCAGCCGCTTCTTCTTCATCAAACTGCTGCTGGGCCTTCTCCACCAGAGAGACCACATCGCCCATTCCCAGAATTCGTCCCGCCATCCGGTCCGGATGGAACGGTTCCAGACGATCCAGGGCTTCGCCAACCCCGATAAACTTGATGGGAACGCCGGTCACTTCTTTGACACTGAGTGCGGCACCGCCACGGGTGTCGCCGTCCAGCTTGGTGAGGATGACACCATCCAGTTCCAGCGCTTCGTTGAAGGCTTTCGCACTGTTCACGGCGTCCTGACCGGTCATGGCATCGCAGGCAAAAATGACCTGATCCGGCTGGAGCTTGCGTTCGATCTGCTCCAGTTCTTTCATCAGTTCGTCATCGATGTGCAGACGACCTGCCGTATCGAGAATGACTGTATCGACATTCCCAAGTTTTTTCGCCTGGCTCAGACCGTTCTGACAGACTTTGACTGCATTATTGCCATCCGGGGCTTCTGCATGCACCGGAACTTCGACCTGTCCGGCAATGACCTTTAACTGCTCAATCGCTGCTGGACGCTGCAAGTCGGCAGCCACCAGCATCGGTTTACGGCCCTGCTCTTTCAGCATGCGGGCCAGCTTACCACAGGTGGTGGTTTTACCACTCCCCTGCAGACCACACATCATGAGGATCGTAATCCCCGATTTCTTGAATGTGAAACCAGGCTCGACAGGCCCCATCAGGTTGATCAGTTCCTGATGGACAATGCCGATAATCTGCTCGTCAGGGCGAACCGATTTGAGTACTTTTTCACCAACAGCCTGTTCGGTAACCCGCTCAATGAAACTGGTGGCGATTTCATAATTAACGTCTGCTTCCAGCAATGCCTGTCTGACCTGGCGCAAACCATCCCTGATATTGCCTTCGGTGAGCTTTCCGCCCCGGGCAAGACCGGTGAGTGCATCTTTCAGATTGGCTGTTAATCCTTCAAACACTTTAGATAACCAGACCGTTAAATGTTAATCTTGGGTGCGTTTGCATTCCTGAAGAATGCCAAAACCAAATGCCTCAAATCAGGCGAATCTTGATGGAACCTGAGCGCCAACACGCAACGTAACCCGAGCAACAGCCGCAATTTAAAACATGCCGCGACTGCCTGATTCGCTGTTGGTATTCATGAAGTTATGATGAGGCAATAACTTGCATCAAGCCGTGGAGTTTAAAAGCTGACTGAACAATACACAACGGTTCCAGCACACCTTTTTAAAAATCTTGCCCCTTTTGGTCTTCAGAATTCCTACAATGTTATACACAAGTCGCAACAATCTGCAATAATGCCCTCTGGCAGCACTGCCTGAGAACAGGGGATGCCAGTAGTTCTGTACTCCTGTCAGCCCTGAGAGCGTTTTTTTGGATTTGTTTATCCCGGAAACCTTATATTCAGGCTCCAGATTGTGTATGGTTCGT
Organism: Gimesia panareensis; assembly: GCF_007748155.1. Taxonomy (GTDB): domain Bacteria; phylum Planctomycetota; class Planctomycetia; order Planctomycetales; family Planctomycetaceae; genus Gimesia; species Gimesia panareensis. The sequence goes on along the minus strand of NZ_CP037421.1, from coordinate 2,236,081 downwards.
GATTGCAATTAACTGCTCCCGCCTTCACTGGCCACCAGTACACAAGAACCGTCCAGCCTGCTACCGTGTCACATCCTCGAGAGCGTGATCACAATTCATCACCAGCAAGACCTGGTCAAACAATTCTGTCAGAGAACTATTCAAGTTGGAACGAAGAAACGAAAAATGAGTAACACACAAAACCTGTTTAACAAAGTCTGGGACTTACACGCCGTCAAAACTCTGGAATCCGGTCAGGACCAGCTGTTGATCGGCTTGCACCTGATTCATGAAGTGACCAGTCCCCAAGCTTTTGAAATGTTGCGCGATCGCGGTCTCAAAGTCCTGTTCCCCGAGCGAACCATCGCCACCGTGGACCATATTGTTCCGACTCTCAACCAGGCGCGTCCCTTTGAAGATAATCTGGCAGAACAGATGATGTCTGCCATCGAAAAGAACTGCAATGAATTTGGAATCACGCTGCTGGACGTGACCGATAATCGTCAGGGTATTGTGCATGTCGTCGGTCCGGAACAGGGGCTGACTCAACCGGGTATGACGATTGTCTGTGGCGACAGCCATACCAGTACCCACGGTGCCTTCGGTTCGATCGCTTTGGGAATTGGTACCAGTCAAGTGGCTCATGTTCTGGCGACCCAGACCATGGCACTGGGACGCCCCAAAGTCCGCCAGGTCAAGGTGAACGGTGAACTTGGACCAGGCGTAACCGCAAAAGATGTCACGCTTTACATCATTCGCAAACTGGGCGTGCAAGGTGGTGTGGGATATGCTTATGAGTATGCAGGCGATGTATTTGACCGCATGACGATGGAAGAGCGGATGACGGTCTGCAACATGAGCATCGAAGGCGGTGCCCGTTGCGGATACATCAACCCCGATCAAACCACTGTCGACTATCTGCGTGGTCGACCTCATGCTCCCCAGGGAGAGGCCTTCGAGAAAGCTGCCGAATGGTGGCTCAGCCTGGCATCAGGCCCGGATGCGGAATTTGACGATGTTGTTGAATTCGACGCAGCTGACATAGAACCGACTGTGACCTGGGGCATCACTCCCGCCCAGTCGGTCGGGGTTTCCGAATCACTGCCTCCCGTTTCCAGCTATCCCGCAGACGAGCAGACGCTGATTAAAGAAGCCTACCGCTACATGGAGCTCGAAGAAAACCAGCCTATCAAAGGTCAGAAAATTGATGTGGCTTTCATCGGTTCCTGTACCAACTCACGCATTTCCGACCTGCGGGAAGCTGCCAAAGTAGTTGAGGGTCGTCATGTCGCAGAGCACGTGAAAGCACTGGTTGTGCCTGGTTCACAGTTAGTACGCCAACAGGCGATCGAAGAAGGACTGGATAAAATCTTCACCGAAGCCGGCTTTGAATGGCGTGAAGCAGGCTGTTCCATGTGCCTGGCCATGAACCCGGACAAACTGGTGGGTAACCAGCTCTGTGCTTCTTCCAGCAATCGAAACTTCAAGGGACGACAGGGAAGCCCGACAGGACGTACTCTGCTGATGAGTCCGACCATGGTCGCTGCTGCGGCCGTCAGCGGTTGCGTGACTGATGTCCGCGAACTGTCAGGTGCAGCAACTGCTTAGTCAGTCAGTAACAGTACAACTCTGTTGAGAGCAAACAGCCCCATCCATTTAAGATAAAGTTAAAGATCGAATCATGACTAAAATTGAATCTGTCACCGGAACCGCGATCCCCCTCCTGCTGGATGACATCGACACAGACCGGATCATCCCTGCCCGTTTCCTGCGTTGCGTGACCTTCGAAGGACTGGGAGAGCACGCCTTCGAAGACGATCGGATTCAGGATCCTGATCACCCCTTCGATAAACCGGAATTCCAGAATGCCTCCCTCCTGATCGGTGGACGCAACTTCGGGTGTGGCTCATCCCGGGAACATGCCCCACAGTCCCTGATCCGCTGGGGAATCAAAGCGATTATTGCTGAATCCTATGCGGAAATCTTCTTCGGTAACTGCACTTCACTCGGCGTGCCCGCTGTGAGTGCCAGCCGCGAAACTCTCGAAAAACTGGACCAGGCAGTGAAAGCCAATCCAGAACAGGAAATTTCTGTCGATCTGCTGGCCATGAAGATTCGCTGCGGAGATCAGGAATTTGACTGCACCCTGCCCGACAATGCCCGGTCCGCTCTGACCAGCGGTACCTACGATTTTCTGGCGCAACTGCTGAAGAGTACAGACGAGATCAAAGAACGGGCGGCTGCCGTCCCTTACTTTACTTCATTTGCCTGAGCCAGTGAGCTCCTTTCTCCGCCTGTCCAGAACGCAGGCGGAGATCTCGGCGTCTGTCAGGCAAGCGCTCGACTTGACATTCCCAAGATGCTCCTATGTCTGAGAAAAAAACAACCAGCAATCGGCGAGATTTTCTAACCGGACGTGTCCTGAAACAGGCTGCGGAACGAGTCGGAAACGATCTCGCCGACTACCTGAATGACGCCACGGAAGATTTTGCGGCTCCATCCGGCGGTTCGACGATCCGTTTGAGCACCCGGGCGATGGCGACCGAGTTCGCGGTCGTCATGAATCCCGGCCCCAGTCAACAGGTTATGCATGCCTCAGATGCCCTGGACCTGATCCATGAGCTTGAGCATCTGATGACTGTTTACAAACCCAACAGTGAAATGTCGCGTGTCAATGCGCAGGCCGCAGAAGGCGCGGTCTCCATGGACCCCCGACTGTTCGAAATCCTGGATCGGTCACGTGAAATCTGTGTCGAGACGGCAGGCGGCTTCGATCCATCCTCCGGTCCTTTGATCGCCCTCTGGCGGGATTGTCGTCAGCAAGGAAGGATTCCCACCGAAGAAGAAATCACCGAATGCCTGTCGCACACAGGCATTGATCAGTTTGAATTTGACAATCTCGCCCATACGATCCGCTATCGATCGCCCCGCAATGAGTTGAATCTCGGGGGCATCGGCAAAGGTTATGCGCTTGATCTGGCAGGTCAGTATCTGCTCGAACAGGATCTGGAAGACTGGATGTTTTATGGAGGCTTCAGCAGCATCCTGGCCAGGGGAACACATAATCAGCTGCCCGGCTGGCCGGTGGGAATCAAGAACCCGTTGTTTACCAGCCAGCGACTGGGCACCATTCTGCTTGAGAACTGTTCAATGTCGACCAGCGGGTCTTCTGTGCAACATTTTCGTCATAAGGGTAAACGCTATGGGCATATTCTGGACCCACGAACGGGCTGGCCGGTCTCAGAATTACTGTCTGTAACGGTTATTGCCCCTGATGCAGCTCTCGCAGATGCACTTTCTACCGCTTTTTATGTAATCGGCATCGAAAAGGCTCTGGAGTATTGCGATAATCATACAGAAATCGGTACGATCTTAATTCCCCCGCCTGCTCATGGCAGAAAACTCTCACCGGTGATTCGTGGAATCCCCAATGAGTTTCTGTTCCTGGACCGCGACCAATTGTTGTCATAACTCTTAGTCGCTATAAGGGAATCTTCAACAGAACAGAATTGTGCCTGGCAAACAGAATGTGTATCTCAGCCAGAGATACCAGCCAGCCCTGTCCTGATGAATGCTGATATCAAACAGGCCAAATTCTGTTTTGATCAGCTCCGTCCGTCTGTCAGATTTCAGCTCAGAGTTTCTTTGCTGATCGACCAGTATTTACTGACAATAACTATGCAAAACCGATAAAAATCCCCTAAAAACAAGAGGATTAAAGAGTGCAAGATTTAAAGAAAATCACAGGAGTTGCCATCCTGTTCATCGTAGTCCTACGCCTTTCCATCGGCTGGCAATTGCTGTACGAAGGCATGTGGAAAATTGACACGCTCAGCTCGACCAGACCCTGGACTGCGGCAGGCTATCTGAATAATGCCAAAGGCCCCTTCCGCGACCAGTTTCGCGAAATGACAGGCGACCCCAACGATCTGAACTGGCTGGACGCGGATAAAGTCAAAGCCAAGTGGACTGCCTGGGAACAGCGTTTTCTGAACCACTATCCGAATCTGACTGACGAACAGAAATCCCGCCTGCACCAGATGATTCATGGCAACAAATACTTTGCAGCCAAACTGAGTGCATTGCCTCCCGAAGTGAAAATTGGAGGGAGCCTGGGTAATGTTGTCCAATACGACTCCAAACGGAAACTGCTGATCGTTGACGGAGAAAAACACATCACCCCCAAAGAAAAGCAGCGACTGCAGTCCATGGTTCCAGTGAAAAAAGGTCCGAATGGAAAGCTGACTGATGGAACAGAACTGGATCGAGAATTTTATGATGCCGTTGAGAAAGCCTATGCCCGCTCTGCTCGACTGAGCTACATCGAGAAAATGCAGGCTTCACTGCGGGGGAACCCGGAACTGGCAGGACAGATTGATATCGAACAGGAAGGCACAATCGACGGCAAACGAATTGGAAAGATTGAGCAGTACAAAATCGCACTGGACCGCTATGAACAGAAACTGGCCAAAGCAGACCAGGATTACCAGGTCGATCACCTCAATAAAATCTGGTCTGAAATCCAGCAGATGAAAGCCGAACTGGTTAATCCGATTCGGGCGATGGAAGACGAAATGCAGTCAGAGGCCAGAAAGCTGCTGACACCAGAACAGATGGCCGCTGGCCCGGTTCCGCCGGAAAACACCCAGATCCATCGGGTCAACATGATGACGATCGCCAGCCTGACGATTCTGGGCGTCCTGCTGCTGATCGGACTTGGTACCCGGATCGCAGCGATCGCAGCTGCCGGCATGCTGCTGTCTTTCTACCTCGTCATGCCCCCCTGGCCGGGAGTACCTGAAGCACCGGGACCGGAGCACAGCTTCATCGTCAACAAAAACATGATCGAAGTGCTTGCCCTGCTGGCGATCGCAGCGTTGCCGACAGGAACCTGGTTTGGCATTGACGGACTGTTTTACCGATTTTTCCAGAAACGCAAAAAAACAGCGAATAAACCCAGCTAATTCGGCACCATGTAACGTAAGAATTTAAAGGTACAGCTTACAAACGCCTTAATTCCCACCTATAATAACCACTAGACCTTAATCTTTCCTCCAATAAGGTAATATTTACGCGTTGCGTACCAGGGAGAACCAATATGAATCTGACGCCCGAACAGGAACAAATCGGAAAAGACAACTTCAACGAAGCGGTTTCGTTTACCAGACGTGATTTCATCACGACTGCTGCCGCTGCTACCACGGGCCTGGGAGCCGCCTATTTCGGCTATGAAAAGCTCAAAGGGAAACCGGTTAAAGTTGGCTTTATCGGCACTGGCGATGAAGGTAGTGTGCTGATCACTCAGCATCCGCCAGAATACATGGAAATCGTTGCCATCGCTGACCTGCGTCCTTCCAACCGCAAGAAAGCATTCCATGGACATGGCAATGAGCATCGCGTCGGTCTGATCAACAAACTGGGGGACGAAAAAGCCTCTCAGATCAAGCAGTTTGATGATCACAAAAAGCTGCTCGCAGCCAAAGACCAACTTGGTCTGGAAGCAGTCGTGATTGCCGTTCCGCTGAGTCAGCATGCCCCCGTCGCGATGGATGCCCTCAATGCAGGTTTGCATGTGCTTTCTGAAAAACTGATGGCACACAACATTTCTCAATGTAAAGAGCTCATCAAAAAAGCACGTGAAAAGAATCTGCTGTTTGCTGTCGGTCACCAGCGTCATTACAGCGTTCTGTACGATAACGCCAACCAACTGGTCAAAACCGGTCTACTGGGCGACATCCGCCACATCCGTGCACAATGGCACCGTAACAACAGCTTCCCTGGGCGTGACAGCTGGCGGAAAGATGTCCCCAAGGAAGATACAGCAGCACTGGAGAAAGTCGTCCAGGAGTACGGTTATGACAACATGGACGAACTTGTCAACTGGCGTCTCTATAATAAAACCGGCGGTGGTCTGATGGCCGAGTTGGGCAGTCACCAGCTGGATGCCTGCAGTATCTTCCTGGGCAAAGTCCATCCGCTGGCCGTTCAAGGCTACGGCGGTCGAAACTTCTATGGAGTCAAAGGCATCGGCTCCAAGGACAAGCAGGAAGATGACCGGGAAATCGACGATCATGTCTATGTGACATTCGAATTCCCCGGACCACACTACGATCCGGAAACCAATCCTCGCGATATCTGCATCGTGACCTACTCCTCGATTAATACCAACCGCTGGGAGCCTTATGGCGAAACAGTGCTGGGTAGCCGGGGAACCCTGATTATGAAGACCGAAAAAGAAGCACTACTCTTCAAAGAAGCCAGCCCCTCAACCGGTGGCGGCGGTCCTGACCAGCGTCTGTGGGTCATCAAGTCCACCGACGGCAGCGGCCCGGTTCTGGATGCCTACGAAACGACAGCACCTTCCGCTGCCGCTTCAGACACCACCAAAGCCATGGGTGACAAAATCAGCCGTGGTTATACCGAAGAGATGGAACACTTCTGTCACTGTATCCGTACCGACAATCACAAGGGACCTCATGAAGGCGGCCTGAAGTGTAATGGAACGGTTGCCATGGCAGATGCGATCATGGCTCTGACATCAAACCTGGCCATGAAACATAAAATCCGCATTGAATTCAAACCGGAATGGTTCGATCCCGACAATCCGGCCACCCCGGAAGCCGACTTCGCAGATAAAACTGCATAAGCACGGTCTATTGAATTCCAGCTCTCATTCGACAATGATTCAACAATGCCGAGGAGTCTATTCCTCGGCATTGTTTCTTTTTAAACCACACCGACTACTGCTGCAAAGGGGATCCACGTGTCGAAAGGACGCAAGGCAGGCCTGTTTCTCATATTCGTAACCGTCTTCATTGATCTGCTTGGTTTTGGAATTGTCCTCCCTCTGCTTCCCCGTTATGGAGAGCATTTTGAGGCTGGCGGTGCCACACTCGGGCTGCTGATGGCATCGTTCTCTGCCATGCAGTTCCTGTTTGCGCCGATCTGGGGCCGTATATCCGACGGGGTAGGCCGTCGCCCGATTCTGATCCTGGGCCTCTTAGGTTCCACCTTCTTCTACGGCCTGTTCGGCTTCGCCACATCATTGGGAAACACAGGTACGTTTCTGGGGATCGGTGCCTTGACCTGGTTGTTTATCACACGCATCGGCGCTGGAATCGCCGGCGCCACAATCCCGACGGCCCAGGCTTATATCGCAGACATTACCGGCCCCAAAGAGCGTGGTAAGGGTATGGCGCTCATCGGTGCCGCCTTTGGTATCGGCTTCACTTTCGGCCCGTTGATCGGCGCAGCCTTCGTTTCTGCTGAGGCGGGAGCAACTCCCAGTGCAGCTCCGGGCTATGTCGCCAGTGTGCTGTCCGGCATCGCAGCACTCCTGTCAATCTTTATCCTGCCTGAATCCCTGCAACAGAAAACCGCGGATTCACTGACACGCAAACATCACTGGTTTGACATTGCCAGCTTCAAACATGCACTGACCAAACCCCGCATTGGACTCATTCTGCTGACAATCTTTTTGACCACCTTTGCTTTTGCCCAGTTCGAATCCACCCTCTCCCTGCTCACGCAGGAACTCGGTTTTGCAGCGCGAAGTAACTTTTTTATCTTCGCCTACATCGGCTTGATCCTGACTCTCAGCCAGGGAATTCTGGTCCGCCGCCTGATTCCCAGACTGGGTGAATTTCGCATGGGACTCACAGGCATCGTCCTGATGGTGGTTGGACTGTTGTTGATCGGAGTCGCGGGAAACTCCGGATCCTATACACTGCTCTATGCCATCCTGCCCATCTCTGTGATTGGTTTTTCGGCAACGACCCCTTCCCTGCAATCGCTCCTCTCCCTGAACACGTCAGAGGATGAACAGGGAGGCGTTCTGGGGATTGGTCAAAGTATCTCGGCCCTGGCACGGATCCTGGGGCCCCTCGCGGGGATCATTCTGTTTAAGGGGACCAGCAATGGAATGATACCGGGGAGTATCACAGCCCCTTACTGGGCCGGCGCCGGAATTATGGTATTGGGACTTCTCCTGATGAGCGGTCTCAAGTCCAGCAAGGAAGAAACAAACGTTTCTTCTCCGGTCGAAACATAAGTCTGCAGGGGCAGTTAGAACCCGGTCTTGTCCTGACTGCCTCATTCTGATAAAGATACCGCAGATTTGAAATAATTTGTTTCCTGACAGTCATTCAGACAGGCACGGATGCCATGCGCAATCGAATTCTGCAATCGAAATGGACCAGACGCAGTCTACTCACTCTAGCCACTTTACCATTCATTCTCGCCTGTGTCGCTCACTGGGCCGGCTCGCGTGTGCAGAAATCAATGGCAGGCGAACCACGTCCTGCCCTCGCCTTTGAAACCTATCTCGTTGACCGGGGGATGCTCAAGGAAACAGAACGCGTGGCAGGAGCCCGTTTTCGATTCAAAAACCTGAGCGATCAAACCGTCACCGTTACAGAACTCATCCCCAGCTGTGGCTGTCTGCAGCCCCAGTTAGAAAAACGAGTCTACAAACCGCATGAAACGGGTGAATTCATTCTGAAAATGGAAACGGCCGGTGAATCGCCTGGTCAGAAAGAATTCTTTGTTGATTTCAAATACTCAGACCCGGTTGAACGAACTGCCCGGTTGACGTTCAAAGTAGAACTCCCCGTCCGCAGGCTGGTCGTCAAACCCAAAGCTCTGGTGATTTACCAGTTCACCCCCGGCCGCACAATTCACCCGGTAACCGTTTCAGACTACCGTGGTGGCAAAAACTTCGAAATCACCAGCGTCAAAAGCACTTCCAAATATGCGAAAGTAAAACTCGGCGACCTGGAAGACAAGCAGGGACTCAGACAACAAAAACTGGACGTGATCGTGGAAGACCTCGTCCCTCCCGGCAAACATGACGGTCTGATTGTCATCAAAACCAATGATCCCGATTTTCCGGAACTCTATGTTCCCCTGATCATCCAGGGGCCGGACCAGAAAACCGTCTTGAAGCCTGACTCCAAATCTCCCCAGGCAAACTGACAAACGTCAGATCAGATGCTCTGCCTGTCTCCGGAATGCGCTTTGAAGAAATAGAGATTTTTCTCACATTTTCTGTACGGATTCCCGGCAATCCCACCACTATTTATTACAGAGAGACCGTTACTCTCTTTGTAACCTGCGACTCCTTACTTAACAGTGGTGCACCATGCGTTTAACATTACGAACTCTGATTGCCTATCTCGATGATGTTCTTGAGCCGGCCCAGATCAAGGAAATCGGCCAAAAACTGGAAGAAAGCGGCTATGCATCGTCGCTTGTCGAACGCATCAAAGACGTCTTACGCCGGCGTCGTCTGACTGCCCCCGAAGTGGAAGGCCCCGGTTCCAATCTGGATCCCAATACGGTTGCTGAATACCTCGACAATACGCTTCCCCCGGAAAGCGTGGCTGATGTCGAAAAGATCTGCTTGAATTCCGACGTCAATCTTGTAGAAGTCGCCGCTTCACATCAGATCCTGACCCTGGTCCTGGGAGAACCGGCAACCATCAACCCGGATACCAGAGAACGGATTTACGCCCTGGGCCCTGCCCCCCAAAGTGAGCAGGTTGAAACAGGGACGCAAGCACAGACTGCTGTCGCAGAGCCCTCTCCTGCTCCAGCAACGGCAGCCCCCACCAGGACCGAAGCCCCAGTCAAACAACAGACTGCCCCGGCACAGGCTCCGGAACCATTTTCATCACGCATCCCGGATTATCTGAAAACGAAACCGCTCTGGAAACGGTTTACCCCTTATTTTCTGGTCCTGACGGCGGCAGTTGTCTGGGCAGGACTGTTTTTTGGTGATCCGACATTTTTCCCATCCTTCTTTTCGCAACAGGATACTGCCCAGGAAGTTGCTGTTAATGGGGCAGACAACCAGGAGATCGATTTATCACAACCCCAGGAACCGGCAGCAAAACAACCTGCTGCTGAGAAAATGGAACCTGCTGCTGCAACAACGGCCTCAGAAAAACAACCTGCAAAAACAACACCAGCCGCAGCACAACCTAAACCGGAAGGGGAAACGGTGGCAATGAATACCAAGCCACCCGCATTCGACGCGCCTCCCCCTGCTGACGCTGAGACAGCGGCTCTGAAAGCAGTTCCTGCTAAGCCTCCTGTGGAAAATCTGCTACCTGCAACTTCTGGAACGGCAGCCGAAACTGCGAAACCGGCAGCGCCAGTATCCACGCCGCCTGCAGCCCCGGTCAAACCAGATGACAAAACCGTGGCCATGAACAGTAAACCCCCGGAAAATGCCGCACCTGCTGTACCAGCGAAAATTGAAATGGCTGATGCTGCCGCGAAGGCACCCGCCGCCCAAATCGAATCGGAAGACGGTTTCTTTCTGGCCCAGGTCGATCAGAAACGCGAATTGGCCGACAAGAATGACTGGCTGATTCTTTCCAAGGTCATGCCGATTCAGGCAGGCTCTGCAGTCGCATCACCAGAACCATTCACAGCCCGGATCAATATTCCCGAAGCACTCTGCAAAGTGGTTTTACTTCCGGGAACTGCCGTCACTTATCAGGGCAAAAACAAAGCCGCTGAAATGGGCTTCAAAATCCAGGAAGGTCGCCTGAGAATCGAAGCTTCCCGTGGTCTGAACGATGCCCGGGATGCAGCCGGCCCTACGCTCTCGATTAAAGTCAATGACGAACTCTGGCGGATTGAACTGGTTACCAGGGACAGTGTCTGTGGCATCGAAATCGACCCTGTCCAGCCAACTCACCCGGACCAGAAGCCCGGGCCCGATAACTATACAGGCATGTTATACGCTTACTCGGGAATGATTCGCTTCTCGGATGGCTCAGGAAAAGTACACACAATCGATGCGGGACACTGGATGTCACTCTCTGCGAAAGATCGCAAGGCAGGTCTCATCAATCCTTCCGGTCGTGATAAACCCCTGCGGGTTCCGCACTGGGTGGAGCCGAACTATAAAGACAGTTCCTACCTGACCCGCCGCCAGCTGGCTGCTTTCTCCAAAGAACTCAAAGACGATCAACTCGTTTCACTCACCATGCCTGCAATTACAAAAGATCTGAAGCCCAACACTTCAGACCTGGCCACCAAAGCATTGGCCTTAACCAACCGCTACCAGGAACTGGTCAAGGTGTTGGATGAAGTAGATCATCATGAGTCGCGTATGGAAGCATTTAACGGCATCCGGAACTGGTTACTGAGAGATCAGGAAAATGGTGAGCTCCTCTCGACTGCTTTGAAAAAGCAGTTTTCTCCAGAAATGGCAGAGACAATGGAACGCCTGCTCTGGGGTTTCCAGAAAGAAGATGCGGAAGATCGCTTCATCTCCAGCAGACTTGTGGAATGGCTGGAGCACCCCCATGTTGCGGTCCGGGAATTCGCATTCAATTACATTCACCAGCTGACAGACCGACCGATTGATTATTCAGACATTGCGACACCAACCCAGCGTCGCTCCACAGCCCGTCGCTGGTTTTCCCATATTGACAAGCATGGTTCCCTGATTGAGCCACAAGCGGCCCCGGTCAATGCTCCTGAGAAAATATTTAACCCTGCAAACTGAACGCATTCTATAGAATCAGATTTGAGTCGACTCATGACTCGAATCTGGTTCTATCTCTCAATTAATCAGGGACTTAACCCCAGTCCTTTTTCTCAGAATTAGAACCAGAAACGTGAAAAAATCAATGAACTCCTCTTGCTGTGATTTCTGACGACTGCTATCTTTCCTGCACCTCTCTCCCATTCATTTCCTGATCTATTTTGAATTCCACTACTGAAATCAATTCTCCCCCCCCAACTGAACCATTTACCGACAGTATGTCATTCAGCAATGGATTCTGAATGCATACTTACAAACGATGGAGCCGTGCACGATGCACTCAACTCGAATCAGACTTTCGGTTATCTGCAATCTGGCAATTTTATTCTCACTGGGTACCTTTACTTTTTCCGGCTGCAACACCATGCATGGTGTTGCCAGCAATGAAATGGGAAATGGTTACTACCAGCGAGGTGAATACTCCCAGGCACATGCCGCATTTACACGAGCCATCGCAAACAACCCGACCAATCCCGACTATGTTCATAATCTGGCTGTCGTCATGGAAAAAGAGGGCGATCTGGCAGGAGCAGAACAGACTTATCGCAATGCCCTGAAGATTGACCCTACTCACCAGCCCTCACATCATGGACTGGCGGAATTGATGATCAGCCAGGGCCGACAGCAGGAAGCAGCTCAGCACATTACAGCCTGGCGGGACACCCAGCCTTATGTCGCGGAATCTCACCTGGAAATGGCCTGGTTGCTGCAACAGAACGGAGACATGACAGGAGCCGAACAGTCCCTCAGGGCGGCTGCCAATATCGATCCTAACCATCCCAAAGTGCTGGCCCACATGGGACAACTCTATCAGCAGACCGGACGCAACGAAGAAGCACTGGCCATGTATGAACAGTCTCTGAATTCCGAGTGGTTTCAACCGCAGGTACAGTCGCGAATCGCTTCGATTAAAAAACCGTACGCCTCTTCCAGCCCTCAGGATCGGATTGTTGCCAAAGGCTGGGAACACGGACCATTGGGCAACGGTAGCGTTTTCCGGTACCAGTCACGTACGGCACAGGCCAGCTATACTCACCCCCTGCCCACTTATACTGGTGGCGCTTCAACCGGGACGGTGGCCATGCTGAACGCTCCCCAGGTAAGCCAGGCGAATGTCTATCCGACCGGCAGTGTTGTCTCACAGCCGATGCTGGTCGCACCAGGTGTTGCCGGTCAGCCTGTCCAGTTGGGAGCCCCGACCGTGGCCACTGCACCTGAGCCAATCAACGTCGATCCAGCCCACTATCCGACTGAACCAGCCACCGCTGGTACTCCGGTTGTCCAACCCTATTGATTTTCTGGATTTCGGTCAAAAAGTCGCGATAGTTTGTATCCCACTGCGTTGACCAGTCTTGCCGTCTTGATAGAATAAAGTTCCCACGGGATGTGGCTCAGCCTGGTAGAGCGCTGCGTTCGGGACGCAGAGGTCGCAAGTTCAAATCTTGTCATCCCGACTTTTAAGTCGACTATAATAAGACCACTTATCGAAGCAGTTCCTGTTTCATTAAGTGGTCTCTTATTTTGTAGTTTGACATGCAGAAATACATTGCTCCGGGCCATTCATAGATCGTTACACGAGACTCTTTAAGCCCATCTCAGGGGGAGCACTCCTGTACCGTCCCGGCGATCAGCGGTCTCAATTCGATAGATCTCGTATTGTTTCTTGCGATAGCACTCACAATGATTGAATATTCACTTGTTAGCGATTCCACGATATCAAGAGAGCTACCCCATGGCCAATCGTCCCGTTAGAGAATTAAAAGTCATTCACACAACCAGGCTCACCGAGCATATGCTGCGGATCACGCTCGGGGGCAATGAAATGGCTGATTATCCCAGCGACCAGGAGAGTGCTTACGTCAAGCTGATGTTTCCGCAAGCCGGCGATCAACCACCACAGAAGCGATCCTACACCATCAGACAACAACGGCCCATGGAGATCGACCTTGATTTTGTGCTGCACAATCCCCTGGGACCCGCATCCTCCTGGGCAAAGCAGGCGCAACCGGGAGATCGGATCCTGGTCGGCGATCCCGGCCCAAAGAAATTAATCAACCCTGACGCAGACTGGTTCCTGCTGGTGGGTGACATGGCGGCTTTACCAGCGATCAGCGTTAACCTGGAGCAATTGCCTGACGATGCCAGGGGGCATGCGGTCATTGAAATTCCCAGCAAAGCAGACATCCAGACACTGAAAGCCCCAGGTAACCTGAACTTACACTGGGAAGTGAATCCTCAGCCAGCCCCTGAAGGAGGATTTCTCATTTCGAAAGTCAAAGCCCTGCCCTGGCTGGAGGGCCAACCATCGGTCTGGTCCGCCTGTGAGTTCAACAGCATGCGTAATCTCAGACGTTTTTTTAAGGAAGAAAAACAGCTGCCTGACAGCCACTTGTACCTGTCCAGTTATTGGAAAATCGGACAGTCCGACGAAGGCCATAAGCAGGCAAAACGACTCGACAGTGTGCAATCAGAAACAACCAGATAGACCGCACAAAACTTGACCAGAAGTGTGTCGCACTTTACTGATGTTCCTGCAGGATTATTTGATGTGTCTTTGGTGGATATTGAAATCTCGAATCATAATTCGATCTTGCCTGACGAGATTGATGCTTTTCTTCATGAAGCTGACTTAAGAGTCAGCCAGTTTCTCGAGAATAGAACACGCCGCACCACTGCCTTTGTCCCGAGTGATTTCAAAACGGTCTACCACGCTCTGCAGGCCATCACCGACGAGAATCTTGCCTCCGGTAGTTCGTTGTGCGAATGGGGAAGTGGTTTCGGCGTGGTAGCGTCGTTAGCCGCGATGCTTGAGTTTATGGCCTGTGGCATTGAAATTGATCCAGACCTGGTTGATGCATCCCGCAGGCTGGCAGATGACTTTGGTCTGCCCGTAGAGTTCGCTCAAGGTAGTTTCATTCCCTCAGACGCTGAATCCCTTGCCGAAGAAGCCTATGCCGACAACAACGCCGCGTATTCCTGGCTCATCACTGATGCGGAAGATGGATACGAAGAACTCCAATGTGGTCTCGAAGATTTTGACGTCGTTTTTGCCTACCCCTGGCCCGGAGAGGATTATCTGGTCTCAAACTTGTTCGAGAAATATGCCGCTGAAGGGGCACTGCTGCTGACGTATGACTACCCTGAGACAGTGCGCCTGCGACGGAAACTGAGTGCACCGTCTGGTAGCGCGTAGTACATTCCAATTTCAACGCACACTACCGACCACAAGCTCAAGTATTCGCTGACTCTAACTGTGACTTCTTTCATGGATACGTCGTCGTTTTGACAATCTGCGACAAAACAACTTAATTAAAATGTGCCAGACCCAGAAGTATGATCGGGAGATCAAAATCTGGATCCGGCGAAAATGCAGGTTTACATACCTTGCAGATAGCCTTTCTCCTACCTGCGAGCACGTTTACCAGGTGGCATGCCTAACACAGGATCCAGGTCATTGGACGCAAAGATCTGATCCAGCATCTCAGGATGATCGCCTCGGATATCCATATCACTTCCAGTTGAGCTCGGCGATCCAATCCGGTTCTGTCCCTGGGCGGGGCGTTGACTGTCTGGCCGATGTGCCAGTTGATCGTAACGATGACCACCTTCGTGCATCGGATCGCGGCTCAGTGGGTCAATTATGTTTACGTCAAGACCCACTCCCTCTGCGACATCAATCGTGTCATCAGCGTTCGTCCCCTGAATCACAATCCGTTCCAGTCCCGAGAATTCCACCTGCAGACCGGACACATCAACAGACTGGTCATTCACGAATATGGTGTCGCTCTGTCGTGTCCCGTTGAGAATCAATGTATCTGTCCGACCTTGGCCCAAGTCCACGACCAGCCCCCCGGGTAAATCAGCAGTGCTGATCCCCTGGATGTTGATGCGCTGTGAGTCGTGGCTGGTGCTCGTCAGCATCAAGCGATCAACACTGTCCAGGGACTGACTGCCTATCACCTGCCGCGTTCTGTTGTCGACCACCTCCAGATTTCCGTGCGACACACGAATCGTAACGTCGCTGGAACCGGTTTCCGCCAAATCGACCCACATGACAGAGGGAGCGAAAAATACATTTTCCTGCAGGTTGGAAATATCTGAATTGCGTTCGATCACATCCGCCAGCGTAGTACTGTTGATCTGGTGGAGCGTTTCGCCGGAGAATACGTTTTCATACCAGAAGCGATCTCCATCACGCAGTCGTTCGAACTGGTCGACTATGATCGCTGTGAACGTCTCCCCCATACTCGATCCGGGCAAATGATCTTCGGCCAGACCACCAACCCACAGATCGATATTGTCGACTGTGCCATACAGTGCTTCCAGTTTCGCAGCCACTTCCGGATCGGAAGTGATGTCGGAAAAGCTCTCGACGGCGTCCAGTCCCAGCGCAACTCGTGTTGAGTTGTAATCTGCCAGACCATGGTCACGACCGCGCTGGATATTTAATGAGGCCAGATCGAATCCGCCTGACCCCGGAGGCCCAAACAGGAAGTTGCGCACATCATCGACCAGTTGATTATCAATTTCCTGCGCCTGGTTCACAGTCACTCCGCGTAACAGTGAATCGATACCATTTTGTTCCAGTTCGCTTGGGTTGAAAAACGCATTCAACAACTCGAGGTTGCCCTCATCAGCAACATTCCCGTTCTCGTCCAGCCTTAGCAGTTCGGAGGAGAGCATTGTATGTCCAAACCGATAGGCGGCTGTCGAGAACTCGTTGGCAATACTGGGATCGACCGTGGAATCGTATCCGCGATATTCTTCAACGACACCTGGACCGAATAATGCCGGGAGAAATTCATTAAACGTAATCGCCTGCAACTCACCAATGACGATCTGCCGAGCCTGTTGATACAGTTCTTCATCGGTCAGATCGGGATTCGCTGCTGCGAGTTCTGATGAGATCCGATTATGTTCGCGGATCCAGAGAGTCTGCATCGAAGTCAATGCCACGTTCTCATTCGCACGAATATCTCCTGCTAAAAAGAACCCATCATCTCCATAAGGCAGCAGATCACCATCACTGGTTGCCAGTTGTCCTCCTGTAAAGGTTCTCAAGCGGGCGGCCAGTTCTTCATCTGAACCATAAATCATCGAACCATCAATAAATGCTGTGATCTGATTAATCTGCTGCCGAACACCATTTTCATCCACTTCGAAGTTAGATCGATTCATATCAATAACTGCGTCCCCGGTACCGTCTGGATCAAAATAGGGATCACCGGTCGGAACTTCTATCGGAAATGATTCCAGGGGATTCCCATATTCATCGTGCGCGGATTCAGTCAACGTAATATCGTGATCGATAAACTGTCCCCAGACCCAGAAGATATCCGTCAGAAAACGGTCATTGGTTTCCGAACTGTTGGCGGCAGCAATGACGTTACTGACTTCCCTTGCACTGGGACGGTCTTCACCGGCAGGAGTCGACAGGCCGTCCCCATAGTCGGCACCGGCCAGCCTGATTAGTTGCGTGTCGGTACTGCCAAGTTCCGGATTGTCGAGGTTATTACCGGTCCCGTCGATCGAGCGGTATTCGGGGGCGGTGCTCCCCCCGGTATTTGTTGCATTATCGTCTGTTTTATCGGCGGTGAGAGAATTCATCGCCGAAAGCAACTGACGATCTTCCAGGGACTCAATGGCAGAAACATGAAACGTTTGACGGGTAGCCCTGCTGTGACGATTTAGTTTTCGAAATAGCATGTTTAGTTCTCCTGACGCGTCAAGTCGCTTGCGCGTAGTTCTTGCGAACTGTTTGACGGTATCCAACAGATGCGTGGTTATTTTAGAATTGACGAAGGCCCGCACTGCGAAATGTCAGAAAGAGTTGATCAACCGGACGGCTCAAGACAGCGAGACGTCCTTTAACAGTCTCTCTTATGGAAACGCAAAAACATGAAAGCGATCTACAGGCTTCCAGAGAAATTCATCAAAAATGAATACAGGCAATTTGAAGAGAAGTGAACGGTAGAGTGAGTGAACTATCTACCAGTGCTGCCGCACTTGTTTAGTTCCCTGCCCGTTTAGAACCATTTTCTTCAGAAGAACAGTCGACTCTACTTGCGACGAAGAGGCATAGAGTACTCACGACATTTTCAGCGAGACGGCAGTACGAGATTGAACAGCCTATCCAGTCACCAGTTTCTGGAGAAACTCGCCTTCGTTGACCGTAGGACGTTCGGGGCGGCCGTTGTATTCGTACGTGAGTTTCATCCGATCCAGGCCCAGCAGATGCAGTATTGTGGCGTGCAGATCGTGAACGTGCATCCGATCTTCAATCGCCCGCAGCCCCAGTTCATCGGTGGCCCCGATGGTTTGTCCCCCTTTGACCCCGCCACCGGCCATCCACATGGTGAATCCGGTCGGGTTGTGATCGCGTCCGTCCCCCTTTTCCGACATGGGGGTCCGTCCAAACTCGCCTCCCCACACCACGAGTGTCTCATCCAGCAGGCCCCGTTGTTTCAAATCCCGGATCAGACCGGCTACGGGCAGGTCCATTGCCTTGCAGTGCTGGGTGTGATTCTTTTCGATCCCCGAATGCGCATCCCACTTGCTGCCTGCCCCATGATACAACTGCACGAAACGGACGCCCCGCTCCACCAGGCGGCGTGACATCAGGCAGAGTCGACCGAAGGACGACGTTTCCTGCTGATCCATCCCGTACAGCTGGCGGGTGGCTGCGGTCTCCTGGCTCAGGTCAACCGCCTCGGGTGCTTCGGACTGCATCCGAAAGGCGAGTTCGTAACTGGCGATGCGTGCGTCAAGCTCTGTCTGCCGGGCGTGCTGACGGGCATAGCCCTGATTCAAGGATTTCAAATACGACAGTTTTTCGCGCTGCCGGGCGCCTGTCACTCCTTCCGGGTTATTCAGATTCGGAATCGGCTGTTTGCCTTCCTGTAAACGAATTCCCTGGTACACCGCGGGCATGAACCCGGTGCCCCAGTTTCGCGGACCATTCACCACCGAAGAACGGTTATCCTGCATGACCACGAACGAGGGGAGGTTCCTGTTTTCCGAACCGAGCCCGTAGGTCACCCAACTCCCCAGCGAAGGACGACCACCGATCAGCGAGCAGGTATTCATCTGGCAGACACTGGATGAATGATTCAGCCCATCGGCCCAGCAGGAGCGAATGACGGCTATGTCATCGACGCAGGTCGCAATTTCGGGCAGCCAGTCTGAGACCCAGGTTCCCGCTTCGCCATGCTGTTTCCACTTCCGTTTCGAGATCAGCAAGGGAGACCGGGATTCCCCGGCGGCGGTCAGAATCTGACCGAAGCTGTCAGGCAGAGTCTGTCCTGCCAGCTTGTTCAACAGCGGCTTGGGATCGAACAGATCGATGTGGCTCGGTCCCCCTTCCATGAACAGGAAGATGATATTCTTCGCCGTCGCCCGATGGTGGGGCACCAGTCCTGCAGTGGTCGCAGGACGGCTGGCAGCAGATAATGCGTCCGCCTGTGCCAGCAGACTGGCGAGGGCAACGGAACCAAAGCCGAGTCCGCTGCGTTCCAGAAACTCGCGTCGGGTGCGGGGTGTTTCAATATGTGGTGTAGAGAACATGGAGCGCCTCAATCAACGTATAAAAATTCATTCGAGTTCAACAGAATGTGACACAGATCAGCAAACGCCGCACGACGGGGATCACTGGCTGATGTCGGCCGGTCATCCCGCGTGATGTCATACTGATGGGACGAACTGTCCTCAAACATGCCCGGTACGGGATCGAACCTCCAGTACCCCAGCGTCTGCTCAGTAATGGATTCCTGCGTATACAGCAGGGACGGAACATCCAGAGCCGCCGATGACAGACGGACCTCGTCAATCAACCCGTCAAACAGGCTGTTCTTATTCTGGACCATGCGGCCGATCGCCAGCGCCAGACGATTGTCGTGCACCTCGACAGTCTGGTGCTGTTTCGTAATCTTCCCCAGCTGCTCATCGTCGTTCGAGAGGTCCTTCAGGAAGAAGTCGATTGAGCCGGCCCGTTCGCCCGTCACGTGAAAACTGACCGCGGCATAATAGGGCGTATTGAATTCAATATGCTGATCCGAAAAGACAATCTCGTCGCCGATCTTTCCGTTCTGCTTCTTACCATAAGTCCGAAAGACCAGCGTTTGCGGCTTGCGGCGTGAACCGCGGCCCGTCACGCCAAACAGCCAACCCGGTTCAGAGACCTTGCCGCTCCACTTCGAAACGATCGTCCGCACCGCCCCGGAGTCATAGATCGACTTAATCTGGAAGTAGGCTTCAATGGTAAAATCATGCGGCGTCAGCCGCCGGTTATCGGCAACGTAGAACGAAGAGGGCTGATCGGCATGAAACACCACCGACTGCCCGTTGCGGTAAGGCATCGTCGCGGTTTCGAACTGCTGCAGATCGACGGTCGGTTTCTGTTCCGACAGCAGTCTGGATTCACGATCGAGAAACTCCCGGGCCTGTGACAGTTCACCCGAGGTCACCGGTCGCCCGAAGGCGATTTGCCACGCGCGTCTCAGAGCCAACTCTTCCTGATCGGCTGAGGGAACAGTGGCCGCTTCCTGTTCGGCTCGTTGCGCAAGCTGATCGGCGAACCGCAGCATCTGCTGGCTGTTGAACAGCTGCAGTGACTGCACGGGAGAGGTTGTCGTATCGCGGGCCGACACGCTGGTGAAGAACCGGGGCATGTCGAACACCTGCAGCAATGGATCACGGCTGTTGCGCATCATCCGCAAATAGATGGACCGCCGGGGGACGCTGGGAGTCACACCGGGGCCGCCGGCCTTGAGATCCAACTGGCCGGTCACCGCCAGGATCGAATCGCGAATCTGTTCCGCATCCAGACGGCGTGTCTCTGCACTCCAGTAATATTTGTTGGCAGGATCGAGGGCGAACATCGACGCTTCCTGTGGATGCTGAGTCGATTGTCGATAGGTGGCTGAGGTCACGATCAGCCGGTGCAGACTCTTGAACCGCCAGTCCCCGTCCAGAAACCGCCGTGTCAGCCAGTCCAGCAATTCGGTATGCGAAGGCGGGCCACCCAGTCGACCTAAATCGCTGCTGTGCGGCGCCAGCCCTTTGCCAAAGTGATATTGCCAGATGCGATTGACGATCACCCGCGTCGACAGCGGATTACTGTCCTGCGTGAGCCAGCGGGCCAACGCGGTCCTGCGACTGGTGGTTCCCTGCTGCGGCGAGCCAAAATAATTGTCCGCCGGTGTCTCCAGAATCGTCAGGAAACCGGGGTCGCATTCGGTCCGTTTCTTGGGAATTCTGGTCTGCGGCGCCTGCGCCCCGACATCCCGGACCTGCTGTGCCAGCGGCAGCGGTTCCGGCTTCAGTTGATCGAACTTCGCCAGCTTACGCCGCAGGGACAGAATCTTTTCTTTTGCATCTCCCTTCAACTGTTTGTCGAGATTCCGGTAGTTGTGCTCTACCTGCCGCCATGCCAGCTCAACCAACTGCTGTTCCCGCGGAATCCGTTTCTCTTCCGGTTTGTGAATCATCGCCTGGATATCAGGCGGAAAGGAGATGATGACAGCCCGGGCTTTCTTCCGATACGGGGCTTCCAGTACCGCGAGCTCATCGCGAATCGCTTTGGTCGCCTGCTCCCAGGCACTCAGTCCACTGCGGTATTGTTTCAGTTGCTCCGGCGTCCCCACTTCCTGGGCGGTCTCAATCAGAATCGGTTCAAAGAAGGCGCGTAACTGAAAATAGTCCTTCTGCAGCACGGGATCATACTTATGGTCGTGACAGCGGGCACATTGCATCCCCACGCCGAGGAAGACATCGCCGACCGTATCCGTCAATTCGTTCAACATGATATCCCACTGACCGGCGACATCGCGGCTGTTCCACTCATAAATCCCGTGTGTCAGAAAGCCGGTGGCAATCTGGGCATCGACGTCACCGGGAAACAGCTCGTCTCCCGCCAATTGCTCCTGCACGAACTGCCTGTAGGGCTTATCCTCATTCAGCGACCGGATCACATAGTCTCGATACCGCCAGGCATTCGAACGATAGCCGTCGGCCCGGTAACCGTCGGAATCCGCATAGCGAACCACATCGAGCCAGTGCCGGGCCCAGCGTTCGCCGTAACGCGGACTGGCCAGCAGACGATCGACCAGCCGCTCATAAGCATCGGGACGCTGATCCTGCACAAACTCCTGCACTTCCTGTGGCGTGGGAGGCAGGCCGTGCAGATCGAAATAGACCCGTCGGACTAACGACTCCCGATCCGCCTCCGGTGCCGGCGTTAACCCCTGCTGTTTTAAACGATCGAGGATAAACCGGTCGATTTCGTTTTTGCTCCAATCGCCGGTCGCGGCAGGGACCGTCACAGACTGCAGAGGCTGAATCGCCCACCAGGCGCGGTCTTCTGCGGTAAACCGGGGGCCCTGCTCTTTGCGGAGCGGAACCGTATCGTCGGCCCCGGGCCAGGGCGCGCCCAGTGCAACCCATTTTTCAAGAATCTTGATCTGCTGCTCGGGCAGTTTTCCCGCGGGCGGCATCTCGTACGATTCATAACGCACCGCCTCAATCAGCAAACTTTTCTCCGGCTTGCCCGGAACCACAGAAGTGCCCGACTCGCCCCCCAGCAGAATGTGGCCGCGTGTATCGAGCCGCAGGTCGCCCTTCTGTTCCTTGGTCCCATGGCAGGACCAGCAATGTTCCGCCAGCAGCGGGCGGACTTCGTTCTCGAAGAACTTCATGACTTCCGGCGAGACATCAGCAGCGTTCGCCGCAGACATCGTCAGCAGAGTCATGAAAAGCCAGCACACGGTTGTTCTGAATCGATGAAGCATAATATTCCAGGGTGTAAGCATTATTTAACGGGGGGAAGTCCAACAATGACTACCGGGTCAATCCGGTCGGCGTCGTCCTGGGCATCTTGCAGGAACAGTCCGGTAATCGATCCGCCCGGCGGAATCTGCATGTCATCCAGATCGATCCCGACGGCAAACAGCCGCGAGGGAACCTGATGTACCAACTGCGAGCGTGCCACGATTGGCAGCGGCGCTCCATCGTCGGCGAAATCGGGACTCAACTGGGTCAAACGGCAGCCGGTCATGATCTGTGCCTGCTCGGAATGACCGTCGATGTCATATTTCCGGACCGTCATCGGCCGGGCAGTCGGGTGATCGGTCTGCGGGTACAAATGAAATACGTCCCCCTCCAGCGAGTGGGCGATCGACTGGGCGTCGAAAATAATCAGGTCGGGGCCAGGTCCATTCACCACCGGTTGTTCGAAAACCAGGTTCATGCCGGGGGTGCCGTTACGTCCCAGTTGAAATTCGCCCTGGTGCACTGCTTTCTCTCCGCCGGGGTTGATGAACCCCGAAGCAAACAACAGATTCATCGGGCCGAAGCGGTTCAATTCCTCAGCGGGCGCCTCGGCGGGAACGACCCCGAACGCATGGGAGCCGGGTCGATAATGATTCACGACGGGTAGAATAAAATCGTCAGCCTGATAAATGCGCTGCACTCCCGCCCGCTGCACGGAGACAGACGCCAGCGACTTCGCCCGCCCCTGTTCGTCGGGAACCGCTTCATAAGTAATCAGGTGGTCGGGGATGGCGTCGATATAGTCTTGTGACGACTGATCGCGGTCTCCGTCTATTACATTCAGGTCGGTGCCCACATAAGCGGTCTCCCCTTTAATCAGACGCTTTTTGCGGGGATCGCTCAGCGAAGAGACTTCCGCCTCACCATCCACAACGGACACATTCGAGGCACCGTCTTCAGCAACTGTCACGGAAAAACGCGTCCCCAGGTCAACGACATTGCTGGTCGGCGTGCTGACTTTAAAACCTTCCGCCCCCTCGGGTGCATAGACTGAGCACTTGCCGAGGTTCACCACCAGTTCCTCTTCCTGCGCCACCTGGAATAGTGCGGGTGCTTTGAGAATCACTTCCGCTCCCGAGGCAAAGCGGATTTTGACCATGCCGTCCTGCAGCATATAGTTCTCAGCGAACCGCAGTCGACTGCCAGTCAGCGTGGGATAATGTGTTCCCCGAAAGACCGCCCGATGTCCTGCGATCAATGTCGCCTGGGAAAACTGTTCCTGCGGCGGCTGTTTGTTCGCGATCTGATTTGTTTCTTCAAGTGCTGCCGGAGCTTCCTGTTGTACTACCTGCTGCCGTTCATTGCCCGTGGAAACAAACAGGACAGCCGCCACAACCAGGCAGGCCACAGCGCAGACTGTCAGCACCCACACGCCCCAGGGAACCGATTTCTTTTCTTGCGGGTGACTGATGTTATAATCGGGAACACTTCTGCTGATTTCGCCCAGCTCCATCAGGGAAGCATCGAGACACATCAGTTCCAGGTACTGTGTCTGTCGTACCGGCTGATCCAGCAGCAACGACTCAAGCTGTTCTGTTTCCGTCTGATCGAGCGAACCATCGGCGAGCCGGTGTAACAGCCGCTGAAATTCCGCAGCGTCCCGTTGATCTTTATCTGGCATGTTCCACCTCCGACACACGTCGCAGCACACAGTCTCTTAATTGACCGCGGATGCGGCCCACCCGGTCATAGAGGGCGTTGATTTTCATTCCCATCTCCTCCGCCACAGACGCACATTGACGCCGTTCCCAGTAAACCTGCTGCACCAGCCACAGATCCTTCTGACGCAGGGACTTCAAACACTTCTCCAGCGATGAGAGTTGCACATTGGGAGCACTGCTGCCCTGCATCCGCTCAAAGAGCTGGTTGAGCAACTGTTCGGAGAAATGGTGCCGATCACGGGATGACACTCGCAGGAAGTTTTTCACTTCATAAAAGGCGATGCCCATGGCCCAGGGCAGAAAATCGCATTCCGCGTCAAATTGATCGAACTTGTCCCACAGGATCATGCTGCAGCGCTGGTAGACATCTTCCGCATCTGTATGATCCGTCAGCAGCGAGTAGATAAACGCATACAACTGACGACGATGTGCCGTCAGCAATGTTGTGAACTGCAGTTCCTGTTTTTTCTGTTCCATGAATTATGTCAACCAGCATTCGAGGCAAGCCAACTCGCGATGTTTCGGTTCTATAAGTAATCGTACACTCAAAGTTGATTTCAGGTCGCGTTTTGAAAAGAATCTGCAGATTTCTGGCAAAGTCTGCAGGTGTGATATATCGCAATCACGCATCACATTATCGGTATCCCTTTTAATAACAATTACTTACAGCATACCGCCAGTTAACAACACTGTTCATTGGCGGAGTTGACCTCACTCCCGGATACGCAGCAAAAAGCCTGCCTACGGGAAGCGCAGGCAGGCTAAATGATGTCATTCAACAGACCAACGGGGCTTAGTTACCCTGCTCTGACGATCCGGCTTTCGCTCCCGCATTGATTTTTTCAAACAGGGGTGCCACCCGATCACGCTGCGTTTGCAGAATCCGCTCCCGGTCTGCCTGCAGCAGATAGCCGGCTTTCTCATAAGCCTCGCATTGTGCGGCCAGCTGTTCGAGATACGCTTCCAGTGTGCCATAGCGTTCTTCGAGCGACGGTCGGGGATCCCCCAGTTGTTCGCGTTCTGCTTTCGTCAGTGGAAAGGGAATATACGAGCCAGACAGACTGTATAGCTGGTTGGCGGCAGGACCGTTCTCACCGCGTAAGCGCCAGCTGGCATAAGTGGCCACCGGTACTGCAACCTCGGGAGCCGACAGACATCCCAGGTCGTTGCCGTCCGGTCCGGATCGGGGGACGAGAACCCTGTAGTCGCCGCGCGGCAGAGGCGGCTGGAGATCGACGATGCGCTGCTTTTGCCAGCGGGGACCGAAATCCAGGTAAGAGGGTTGCTGAATGACTCCCGGATAGCGAATGCCGGGAATCTGTGGAAACCCGGTGGCATTCTGAGTCCAGCTGACGAGCGTCCCCTCCCTGATCGTCGGATAGACGCTGGCAGGAGGTACGGTTCCCTCTTTCGCCCAGTTGTCGAGTGAGAGCAGCAAGGCACGCAGGAACGGTTTGTAATCGGCGGGATTGGGAGCCGTCTGACCATCGCCAATGCTGGTTGTGAAACGGCTCGGACCATGCTGTGTCCCACCGAAGATATAGAACCGCACATTCTCGGGCAGCGCGACATCGGTGGTACCGAGGGGGTCGGTATGTGAGAGTGAGCCACTGCGGTTCCAGTACTCCGAGGAAGACTGCGTGTGCATTACCAGGGGTGCAGTGCCGCTGGTCTGGGACAGGGTCAGAATTCCCTCATTCAGACCTGACAGGGGATCTTTCTGGGCAGTGTAAGCAAAGGGGAAACGGTCCGGCGGGTAATCATGATGGTCATGCTGCCCCGCATGCCGCGTGGGCTGGGCAAAGCGATGATTGAACGATCCCATGCCGGATCCGGATACGTGGGGAATGATTCCCTCAAAGACCTTGCGGCCCGCTTCGTCTTCATTGAAGCCCCAGTACATCATCTCGCGTAAAAAACGCCCGCTTTGTGAGACACCGAAGGAATGCGCCCGTTCGATCACGGGCTTGCCTTCTACGAGTAACGGATTGCCGTCGCCCGTCCCCTGCTTCAGGGCTGAGACCAGATCGCGTACCGCGGTGAAGCCGGTTCCCATCACGACGGGATCCTGCGCTTCGTAAATCAGTTCGTAGATCTGCAGCTTCTTCAGCCCGGCGGGATATTCCAGTTCTACTTTCGGTAGTTGTGTGGGCGAATCGCTGTCGATCTCCGTGACATGCAGTTTCCACTCCGAACAGGGAATCGGCACGCGCGGATGACTGGCCAGCAGACGGTGCGTCAATGTCGCCTGCTGGAGTCCCTGAGCCGTTGGACGATAGGAACCATGGTTCCCCCAGTTCACGACGGTCCGCGTGGTATCCTTGCTCGGCACGATTTCACAACGCACTTTGCCGGTGATTGGCTGCTGAATCGCTGGAGGAGCAAGACGTAGTCGATTGTTCCCTGGCAGCAGTTCTCCGTCCCAGCCGCTCGAAACGTAAGTGAAGCCCTCTCGCATCAGAAACCCGTCACCCGCCTGTTTCTGTGTTTGGGGATCGTTGCCCCCCGAAGCGAAGTTAAACATCCGCAAGGCAGTCAGGTTGCCCCGGTTATTGACATCGTACAGCAGCGCCCCGTTCCCTTTGCTCAAGTCTTTCGGTGCCAGGATGAGCACGTCCGCCGCCAGTTCCACGCGGCCCGCTTTATTACGCGGTGCCAGCTTCAGATCGACGACGTTCTGATTCTGCGGCAGTTTGGGATCGAGTGCATAATACACGCGGCCCTTAATCCGTTCGTACTCTCCGACGGTTCCATATTTCTGACCGTCGGCAAATGGTTCGCGTGTTGTAATTTCAAAGCGTGTGAGCTCCGCAGCCAGCGGTGACGCGAGCAGCCAGGAGATGAGTGTAATGGTAAGGATTTGAATTTTACGATTCATGATTTTCTCGATAGTGGTAGCTATTTCAGACTTTTATTATTTGTTCAATGGGATTATTTATCCGTTCGGAACGGGACTGCAGGCAAGCCGGCAGCGTTATAGAGAGAGCATTCCGGGTTCGTCGCCCACGCATACCGGACAAACGCAGGTTTGGGAATACTCTCATTCCAGACCAGGACACTGTCCCCATCAATCTTCGCCTTTGCCCAGCGAAAGACCTTATCAGGGCCTGCAACCGCGAAACCTTTCATTTCTTCACCCTTCGATTTCAAACCTCCACCAGGGTGCTTGAATTTGATCCTGATCCGGTCACCTTCCACAGTCGCCGAGTAGAATTGAGGCCCTGAAACGACAGTGTCGGTGTCTCCATAACAGTCACGCTTCGCCCACAGTGCCAGGCGTTTGCCGACATCCTGCTTATTTTTAGGGTGGACGTTGGTAGCATCGCCAATGTCAATCGTAACTGCCATACCAGTGTGGGGGAGATCCAGCGTCTTGGCCTGTGATTCCCGGATCCATGCCCAGCCTCCCTCGCCGGGTTCAGTCTCGCGTTTCTGATAGCTGGCCAGTTGGACAAAATAAAAGGGGAGAGAGTCATCGCCCCAGAGTTTGCGCCACGATCTGATCATGGCAGGGAACAGGAGCGTGTGCTGCTCCGCCCGACCCGCATTTGATTCACCCTGATACCAGAGAAACCCTCGGATGGGATACTTAGTATATGGCGCAATCATGGCATTGTAGAGCGCTGACGGCACCTTATAACCAAAGGGGAGACGCCGGGACATCTTTGCAGGTTCCAGGCCAAGTTCCACTTTGTACTTCCAGACTTTGGGAAGCATCACCTCGCCTGCCCCCTGCTGATATACTTTCAGAGGTGCCGGGTAACTGGGATAAAATCCTCCCTGATCAATTTCATTGAAAATTCGAACGGCAATGACGTTCCGCCCCGCCTTCACCAGTTTTCCGGGAATCTTGTGCGTACGGAATACATACTGTCGCCCATTGTTTTCTGTGCGCGCGATTTCTGTTCCGTTCACGTACGCCACGCTATTTTGGGTGATCAGGCTCAGATAGAGCTGGGCGTCTTTCCCAGCCCAGTTGGCAGGCAGATCGACTTCAGTCCGAAACCAGACCGCACCATCGATATTCAATCCCTGGGCTTCAAAGTTGCCGGGAACACGCATCTCCTTCCAGCCTGAGACATCATATTCCGGAGTTCCCCAGGCAAGACACTCAGGTTTGATGCCGGGATCTTTATGGGCCGCAGAATCGTAGATCTGTTTCCGGACTGCTATATAGGTCTTCCAGTCCGGGTATTCTGTTGGCGAAACAGTAGACGGCGCCGGCAGGGATTTGTCAGCGGCCAGTACTTCTCTCGGTGTCCAGGCTTCGCAGGAACTGGCACCAACGGCACTATTGATCACACCGATCGGTATGCCATAGGAGTTATGAATCTCCCGGGCAAAGAAGTAAGCGACTGCGGAGAATGATTGAACGGTCTCCGGCGAGCAGACCAGCCACTCGCCGGCTGTGTCTTTGCGTGGCGCAGAAGCCATGTCGCGTTTTACCATGAAGAAGCGAATCTCCGGATAGTTCGCATTCCTGATTTCTTCCGCGGCATTATTGACCTCCCTGACACGCATCTCCATATTCGACTGCCCGGATGCCAGCCAGACGTCGCCAATCAGGACATTCTTAATCTGCACAACATTTTCACCAGCAACCCGCATCGTTGTCGGCGCAGGCTGCCTGGACAATGAATCAAGAATCACTTGCCATTTTCCGGCTGCATCTGCCGTCGTTTCCTTTTGTTGCCCGCCGATCTCGACAATCACCTTTTCTGCGGGAGCTGCTGTCCCATAAACTGGTATGGGTTTCCCCTGCTGCAGCACCATATTGTCTGAGAAAATTGATGGCAGACTGACATCAGCGTAAATCGGAGCGGGAGTACAGGCGAGAAGGAAGAGCAGAAAGCATCCTGTGCGCTGGATGTAGTATCTCATGGTGCATTTACCTTTGGTAGATTCTTAGTTGTTTTCACATTTGCACTTCTGATGATGAAGGTCCGAGCAGGTTCCAGTCGGACCTGAATTCCACCAGACTGTTCCCACAGTTGTAACTAGATCCATGACTGAGAGCCAGTCCCATACAAACTTGTCACAGCTGCGGGAGATAAAGTTTTTGCATGTTCATCTGGAATTCATATACGATCACTGCGATGTTGAAGTACCGATTCAGTATAATGATCTATGAAGTTTCTATCAGACCTTCGCATTGTCCCTGCACGGATATTTGAAATTATCCGTTTGTCCTACCCGCTTTCTACCATCCAGTACCAGAGGAGTCCAGCAAATGGACCTGCGTCATCTTGCTCTCTTATTCCTGATCACACTCTGTGGAATCGAACCCTGTATAAACACATTGAAAGCTGACGAAACACCGATCATCATCGACCGTGAATCATACGAAGTTCAAGGAAAGACGACGTACCAGAAAACGTTTTCCGCTCAGAGCAATCCGACCGAATTTGCACTGCTGTTCGACCAGAAGCTGACCAAACAGAGTTCTGGAGGGTACTGGAACGTTAGCATAAACGATAAAGTGCTCGGTCGACTGGAAGCACATACTCCCCAGATCGACGAGGACAAAGATCATGATGGCTTTCATCGTATCGGTTTCGCAATTCCTGCCAATGTCTTGAAATCAGGTGAGAACACATTATCGATTACGGGGCGTGGTCAGCCGGCCGTCTTACGCAATTTTGTTCTGGAACCACGCTCTCTGAGAGAAGCACTCCAAATGGGAACCGTGACCGTAAAGGTGAATACTCCCGAGGGACGCCCGGTCGCAGCACGGATTACAGTGGTAAATGATCTGGGGCAACTCGCAAAACTGTATAATGCCCGCAAGTTAACCACCGCCGTTCGTCCCGGAATCCTCTATACACTGGGAACAGGCGATGCATTCGAATTGCCCCCGGGTAAGTACACACTGTACGCCACGCGCGGCATGGAATGGAGCGCAGTCAGTCAACCAATCATCGTTCAAAGCCACCAGTCCCAGAACCACACGTTTGTCATTACACGCGAAGTCGACACCACAGGCTTCGTCGCCTGCGACAGTCATATTCACACACTCCCCGGCAGCGGTCACGGAAATGCAACTTATGAAGAACGGATGATTACGATTGCCGGTGAAGGAATTGAAGTTGCGGTTGCTACTGATCACAATCACATCACGAATTACAGGAATTACCAGAAGCCCACGGGGACAGAAACCCAGTTCCATTCCATCTCCGGAGATGAAGTCACCACGCGTAACGGTCATTTTACTGCGTTCCCCTTAGACCCCGACAAAGCAGTTCCCGGCGGCGTCAAAGGGAAAAACCCCCTGTTCCTGAAAAACGACAACT
This sequence comes from Gimesia panareensis, assembly GCF_007748155.1. GTDB lineage: Bacteria > Planctomycetota > Planctomycetia > Planctomycetales > Planctomycetaceae > Gimesia > Gimesia panareensis. Next base: position 2,205,767 of record NZ_CP037421.1, on the reverse strand, counting down.
GGGACGAATTAATCGCCGACATGCGCAAGAAAGGGGCTGAAGTGATCATTCTAAACCATCCTTACTGGCCCAGTATTCCGGAAGGTCCTTTCGGACGCTTCCGTTTTAATCGCAGCACAGGTCAACGGGGAGAGGGGCCTGCGTTTAATTTCAATGGATATGAAGTGGTCCAGCCGGCAAATAAAATCCCCGATTTTTTCTATGCACTGGAAGACTGGATGTCACTGCTGAATCGCGGATTAAAATTGACCGCAGTGGGAGCCACAGATTCCCACACCGTCAATAACCCGGTCGGCCAGGCCCGCACTTATCTTGAAAGTAGTACGGACAACATCACTGAGATTGTTCCCCGGGAAGTCTATCGTGCCTTCACGGAAGGTCGGGCTGTCGCTGCAGCAGGGATCTTTGCCAACCTGAAACTGCAAGGGCAGTATCACATGGGTGATCTGGTCCCTGCGGAAGCCCTCCCTGACAACAGTAAAAGTCAAGATGCAAAGCTGACTGCCTTATTGAGGGTTGCCTCCCCCTCGTGGGTCCGTCCCCGTGAAGCCATGATCTATGTCAATGGAAAACAGGTCGCTCACCAGTCAATCAAAACCGTACCGAATCAGCCGACAAATGAGACTCTTGAGTTTTCGATTGATCGGCCTCCTCACGACGCATATGTCGTGGCATTTGTCGTGGGTGATGGCATTACCCTTCCCGGCTGGACCACCTACGGCAAAGCCTCGCAGGCCATCACTAATCCGATCTTCCTGGATGTGGACGGTGATGCAAAATACAGTTCCCCACGTGCGACAGCAACGAAACTGATTGCTAACTTTCGGGACCAGCATGGTAAACTCACACCGGTTCTGCAAAAAATGCTGCTCGAATCTGCAGCAGTAAAAGCAGATCCCGCCATCCTGCTGCATGTCACAGACCTGCTGAAACAGAGTTCTGCTCAACAACCATAACTTTAGATGACCCAAGTCTTCTGACTGGTGTTATTCCGCAGGTACAGGCCAGTTCAGATGCTGGTGCAGAAAATCGTAGGCCCCCTGCTCATGAATGGCATGCGGGCCTTTGATCCATTCGATCGTAGTTCGGTTTCCAATTCCCAACTGTGCCTGATAGAGGAACCGCACCTTGGCATATTCCTGCGCAACCCGGTCGTCCGGTTCGACGCCGTCAAAGTGCCCCCGTTCGACCATAAAGGGCCGCGGGCAGATGAGCGCGGCCATCTCGGCGTAGTTAAAGGTTCCTCCCAGGTTCCATTCGAAGATTTCATATTCCCCTTTGTTGGCGTAGCTGTACCGCAGGGAACGCTGATCGGTGGCTGCGTTTTTCCAGACCCACTCACCGAAATCAGCCGAGCAGATTGATAAGGCATAATTGTCTACCAACGGCGGAATCCGCATTGCGGACTTGCCCCCATACGATATCCCGTAAAAGCTAATCCGCTTACCATCGACGAAGGGAAGTGTTTTGAGCCAGTCGGTCAACTGCTGATGTTGCGGAACCGCAATTGAAAATAGCGTACGACCGATCGATTGTGACTTGAACTGCAATGTCCGAAATCGATCGAACAAGATGTACGGATTCTGCGGAGCAAATGTGATAAAGCCCCGCTCTGCCAGATGTGTGGAAAATGATTTATAAGCCCGGTACTTTTCTTCTCCCACGGTGTGCCGGGGACGCCCTTCCAGGCCATGCTGGGTGACGACGACCGGCCGTTTTTCAGAGCCGTCCAGTTTCATGTCTTTGGGAAGCGTGAGAATTCCATACGCGGTCACATCGGGAAAGACGTCCATTTCCACCTGGTAGCTGACCGTTTTGGGACCTTCCTGATATTTGCGCGTTCGGGTGTTGGCGGGCAGGAGTTTCAGAGCGAATTCCCCTACGACATCTTTCTTAAAGATCTCCCGGTAAGGCTCCACTGTTTTTTCAAATTCTGGAAGCGAACCGGTTTTGAGATTTTTCATGAACTCAATGCGTGATTCATAGGCCAGTTGTAACAGCCGCTGATTGTGCCGTTCGATTTCTGCCAATTGTGCAGCATGCCGCGCGACTGCATGCGCGGTAGACTTTAATTTGAGCGGTTTTACAGTCGTGGCAAGCGTGGCCTCAGGATCCAGACTGGTGATGAATGCCTTACGAGTCTTGCTGGAGACAGCGTCCTCGGTTTCAATTAATGCCAGGTTGGGTGCCTCTGGTTTCAGACCAGATACAAATTCTTGCGCCTGTGTGAACTCCTGGCGTACTTCTTCTTTATCGGGGACCAGGAGCTTTCCGGGCTTGCCTTTCAGCTTGGGATAATGATCGTCAATGACTTCCAGTTTCCCGTCAGCTGTTGTCCGATAGCCATACCTGGGATAAGCACCGTTTTCAATGATCAGCGTCCGGGGAGCGACGAGGCTGGCGATTTCCGCATCGCCCAGAAGGTTGAGCTGGCCAAAGACATTCCGATCCGCGGGTTCCTGCCAGAGCTGTTCCCGGGGGCCGAAATAACCACAGACTGCAGTCGCATCGATATCGGGATCCAGTGCGGCGGCATAGAGAGCCAGACGCCCCCCTTCTCCCCAGCCAACGATTCCAATGGGACGAGCGGGGTCATCGCTGGATTGTTTCAGCTGCTGCACACCCGCCATGATTTTCTGGACTTCATAACCGGCCAGGGTCCGCCCCAGTTCAAATGCGGGGCGGTGCAACCATTCCCGTTGGCTCAGATTCCATTTGTTGAGATCGCGATTGATCAGAGTGGGAATCAGTACTCGAAACCCGGACCGAGCAAGTTGCTGGGCATAGTTCCCCCCTGGCTGATCCGAAGAGACCAGCGTTTCCGGTGTCTGATCCGCTTCCGGGACAGCAACAACGTCACCATGAATCTTACCGGTGGGAACGAGCAGCAGCCCTGCACCCGACAGATCATCCAGAACGGGCCAGGTGACTTCATAAATGGTAAATTGATTCTCCACCGATTGCGGAGCAGAGCCGACATAAGAGAATCGCCCTGAGATGACCGGATCTGAAATGCCCAGCATGCGCATCAGTTCCTGTTTCTGCGGCATTACGGATTTTGCGTAGGCTGCAGGAGAACTCAGATCCCTCTGCCAGGCGTGTGAACGATTTTCCGCGGCCAGCGCGATCTGTTTCAACAGGAACCGATCGATACCGTCGATCATCTTTGCGCTCAGGTCGGCCTGATCCGTTAAGGGCTGTGTTCCTGGCAGCGGGCTCTGATCCATAGCCGGTTTTAAAACGGCCCAGGGAGGGGCTTCCCCCGCAGCAAGCTGATTCTGGTTGGGTTGTAGAGACAGACTGCCCAGCAGGGACAGTGCCAGAATACAGGACAGGTTCAGTCGCTTCATGATCGTCCTTCGCTGAGAGCCAGAGTGGTGAATCTAAGGTATTGTTGTTTATGCAGTAATCGTACAGGCTTATTCAATGGGCATCGAGAAGGGATGCAGTATTTGCTGACAGGCTGATAAATATTACGCGGGCTGTTTTTCGGTCATACGATAAATGCGGGCAGCGCCATCCGAATGGGCTACGGCCAGATGGCGTCCGTCATGCAGCAGATCCAGTCCACGTGCCGCTTTGGGGAGCGGCATGGTGTGGAAGAATTCCTCTTCCCCTGGTTTGCGGAACCAGAGTTCGCCTTTACCGCTCCGGTTCGCCCCTGCACCGATCAGGAAGCCTTCCGGATGAAAACGGACCCCCCAGGCAATTCCCTGGAATGACTTGTCCGGCTTGAGTTGAGCCGTGGCTTTGCCAGTTTTCCAGTCGAACAGCATGATGATTGGATCCTGGACACCAGCGAAGGAATTGACCACCTTCGTGATACCGGCACTGGCCAGTTCGCTGCCGTCGGGACTGAATTTGAAATCGCGGGCTCCGCCCATATCCGCGGCAAATTTGTTGTCGTATCCGGTCATGACACCGGCATCAATGCTGCGGACTTTTTTCCCGGTGTTCAGATCCCAGACGTGGATGACTCCCATCAGATCCTGCGAGGCCATCTGCTGACCGTCCGGATGAAAATCGACCGCATAGACGTGTCGTTCGTGTCCGGCGAATCTGTGCAGCAGTTTGCCGTCACTGATGTTCCAGACCTTCACCAGCAGATCGTTACCACAGGTCGCCAGTTTCGTCTGGTCGGGGGACACCCGGACCCAGCGGGCAGATCCCTGGTGTGCCTGAATACTCAGTATCGGTTTGGGTTCTGCGTCAGCCAGATTCCAGGCTTTGATCTCACCGCCCCAGCAGGCTGAATACAGCGTTTTGCCATCCTGGGAGAAATCAAAACAGCGTACCCAGCTGGTGTGCCCCTTTAAGGTTCGCTGTGACTTGGTGTTTATGTTCCAGACCTGAATTTCCAGATCTTCAGCTCCTGCGACCAGATGCGTCCCGGTGGGATCGACTTTGCAGGAGGTCAGGGGAAACTTATGTTTGAACTCAGCCGTCAGGTGAGTCAGGAGTGGATCGACGGCGTTATAGTCGATCACTGGCTTCGCTGCGACGAGCGGCTCGGAGGTCCCGATCTGTTGCTGATTCATGCTAACAACTCCTTGATGGGTTGTGTGGTGGGATCGCCAATGGGAATGGATCTGCCGCGGATGTCATGATCGCGGGTGGAATCAATGCCCAGTGCCTGCAGGTACGTGTGAAACAGATGACCGGCGTCGACTTCCCGGTCGGCCACTGCCGTGCCTTTGTCATTGGTCTTGCCGATGACCGCCCCCGGCTGAATACCGCAACCTCCCAAGGCAATCGACCAGGCGGTGCCCCAGTGATCCCGACCGTAACGGACATTAATCTTCGGGGTTCTGCCGAATTCGGAGTAGACCATCACCAGAGTACTCTCCAGCATGCCCCGCTCGTGCAGGTCATCGAGCAGCATCGAGAATGTTTTGTCGAACTCCCCCAGTTGCTCGAGATGGAAATTGAAGTTTTCGGCATGCGAATCGTAGCCGTGATGAGTGACTTTGACGCAGGTGGCGTTATTCTCCAGCAGGGTTCTGGCGAGCAGACAGTTGCGACCGAAATCGTGTTTACCGTAGCGTTCCAGATCTTTGTCAGCAGGGGCCTTCTCGAAAAAGGACTTGCGGGCCATGAGCTTGGAGGCCTGCTGAAAAGAGGCGTCGAATGTTTCTGTCTGTGACTTGCGGCGTCCCTGGCGAAACTGCTGATTGAACTGCTGACGTAATTGCAGGCGACGGTTGTTCGCGGTCTCATTCAGATTTTTGGGCAAGCCCAGATTCTGAGGCGGCTTGACACCTTCGAATTTTAACTGGGCATGCTGCGCGCCCAGGAAGGCTGAAGTCGCATCGCTCAAACCGCGGGTGGAGATGTGAATATAACCGGGTAAGTCACTGTTCACAGGGGCCAGATACCGGGAGGCAATGGATCCGACATAGGGATATTCGCCTGCCCGTCTTCCCTTCTCCATGAACAGTCGACCCTGCGAATGATCATTGGTTTTGATGTTGATACTGCGCACGATAGAGAGCAGGTGCATGCGCTGCGCTGTGTGCGGGAGCAGTTCGGAAATATGCATCCCGGGGACTGACGTGGGGATCGCTCGGAATGGCCCACCGAATTCGGTTCCGGGCTTGGGGTCCCAGGATTCCAACTGACTGACGCCCCCCTGGAGATAGACCTGCAGGATTCGTTTATGCTGTCCTTTCACGGTTTCCGCGTGCGCGGACAGATCAGACAGTCCCAGACAGACTGCACCGCCGGCCGCCCCCGCCATAAACTGACGCCGGGCGATCTGGTGATCCAGTGAATGGCATCCTTGATTGCGTTTCATACTTTGTCCTTCTGACTGTCAGTGAGGAACTGAGGTCGAGGTTTAATGATTGAAGCGAAACTCATCAGAAGAGAGTGCCGCCCAGACCAGTTGCTGCAGATCCTGATCGGAGTATTTCGGGTTGCTCTTGAGAAATTTGCTGACCTGTTTGATTTCCGTTTCGGTGGGGAACCGCGAAAAGACAGAAAGATAAAGCTCTTCTGCGATCTCTGCCGGCTGTTTCAACTTCTTCAGACGCGCCGTCAGACGATTGCCTGAGGGGGACAACCAGGCCTGGATCGTGGTGCCATTTAATAAAAACAGGGCCTGATCAGCGGAAGCATCGAAGCGTGAGGTCTGAGCACCAACGATTCCAAAGGTTCTGACAAACGCCGTCACATTTCCCTGCAAAGCAGTATGCAGGGTTTCTTCCTGCCAGAGAGGATCGTCTGCCAGTTTGGTTTTCTTTTTCTCATCGACTTTGCGCTGCTTTGCCTGCAGACCTTCGAGCGTGGCTGTGCTCACCCCGGTGGCCTGCATCATCGACCAGGCAAGTTGCTCTGGTGTCAGCGGTTTAAGCAGCCCCATGCCGTAAAGATTTTTCTCAGGAAGCTTGGCCTCAGGCGAGACGTGGCTTTGTCGCTGATAGGTTTTCGTCAGAGCAAGCTCCCGGAACAGATAGCGAAGATTGTAATCGTGGCTCTGCAGTTCTTCCGTTAAGAGTTTGACAATTTGGGGATGCGTGGGCGGATTATCTGAGTGCCACATATCGAGCGGCTCCACCAGCCCCTGTCCCAGCATGATAGCCCAGACCCGGTTGACGATGTTCTTTTGAAAGGCCTGGTTCTCTGAACCGGTCAGAGCCTCTGCCAGTTGCAGGCGGCGACTGTAAACCGGGACCGAACGGACATTCTTGGCCGGCTTGACCTTATAAGCGTCTTTCATGTCCGCCGGATCAGGAATTTCGGGTAGGTCCAGAATCCGCGGGGCGGTCTTGCCTTCTTCGTTGGTAAAGACCGAGGTAAACGAAACCTGTCCTTCGGCCTTTTCACCAATCGAGGCCAGTTTGGTCTTGGGATCTTTAAAGAGATAGCTGCGGCTCAGAAAGGCATTCAGACCGTGGTAGTGCCGCTGCAGGTAGTCGTTCACATTGGGATGATCGTGACATTGGGCACATTCCAGATCGCGTCCCAGAAAAATGCGTCCCAGATCGCGGGTCACGACTTCGGACTTCAGTTCCCGGTCCAGCAGAAAGCGGGCAGCGGGGCGCGTGGCCTTGTCTGTCCCGTCCACGGTCAGCATTTCATGCACGAGTTCATCCCAGGGACGGTTCTCCAGAAAGGCCTGACGCAGGTACTCTTCCCATTCCGCTGACTTTACATACTTGCTCGGTCGGCGTTCCATCAACATTGTATCGAACAGGTACTGTAACCGCCGGGCATGCTCGGGAGAGGCGAGTAACTGATCAATCAGCTGGCTGCGTTTATCGGGAGCAGAATCAGCGACGAAGGTCCGCACTTCGTCGGCAGTCGGAATCGTTCCCGTCAGATCAAGTGTGACCCTTCTGAGGAACGTGGCATCGTCGGCGAGGGGCGCCGCCTGCTGTTCGAACTGCGGATTTCCCGCGGCAATCAGAGAATCAATCTGCTGATGCAGTGGTGGTTTGGCGGATACTGTTGGCGCGGCTCCGGTAAGAACCAGCACCATGCACGCTACCATTGTGTGGAAGGAACGTAATCTCATAGGGTCACGCTGTTTGGGTAGGATTATGCGAGCAGGGACCGACACATAGACATATCTTGATCGGTTGCCTGATTCTAGCGGAAGAAAACGATCAATTCAATCATTTCTTACGAATCCTAACTTTTTTCAGCAATTCGACTGAAATCCGTTCGGCTAAACCCCTGAAACAGGAAATCTGGCGAGAAAAATCGGCCTGAATGTTCAGTGAGTCACTGTTTTGCTCCCGTTTTTGCCGTCTTCTTTTTTGGGCGCCAGGTGGGATCGCCTGCATCTTTGGGGAGACTGGAATTCCAGTTGATGATGGCCTGCTTCAGCCGGGCTACCAGTTTAGGATGCTGTACCGCACAATTATTCTGCTCCGAAACATCCTGTTCCAGGTCGTAGAGTTGCACGCCGGACTGATCGTAGTTCATGTAAAGCTTCCACTTTCCGTCGCGGACAGCCAGATCCGGATTGTGTTCCTCTTTTGTCCCGGGACGATCGGGAGGGCGTCGCCAGAACAGCGGTGCCTGCCTCGTCTGCTTCGCTTTGCCGAGCAATGTCGTTGCCAGGTCTTCCCCATCGAGTTCAGCTCCCTGGGGGAGTTCGGTGCCTGTCAGGGTGTAGAGTGAACGGTTCAGATCGAGGGCGCTGAGGACTGAAGTGTTGTTGGTGGTGTTCACTGCTTGGGGATTGAGCAGTCCCGGTCCCCAGACGATCAGCGGCGAACGAACGCCCCCTTCGTAGAGCCAGGTCTTTGCGCCCCGTAAGGGGGTCGCAAGACCGGCGCCGGTTTCGGGTCCGTTATCTGAGGCGATGAGGATCAGCGTATTGTTTTTCAGTTTCTCGTCATTGCGAATGCGGTCGAACAAAGTTCCTAACTGCTGATCCATCGCATCCAGGACCGCGTAGTAGAGCGCCCGTTTGCTGCCATCGGTACTGTTGCGGAGCACCTCGGGTGGAAAAAAGGGAGAATGCACATCGTCGGGCCAGAGATTCAGATAGAAGGGCTGCCCCGTGGCCTCGGCCTGATCGATAAAGGTGAGTGCGTCTTTGACAAAGGCAGCCGTCACCACCGAACGGTCTTCCCAGTAAATCGGTCCGTGGCCCAGATTGGCGGAACCGAGATCGTGTTTTTTCGGCGGCTGTCCATCATAGGCATCCTTGAGGGGGAGTACGCGTGGTCCCAGCCCTTCAAAATTCGTCAGGCTCCGATCGAAGCCGTAGCGGTTAATCAACGGTGCTTCGCCTACGTCACGCTGTCCTCCCATGTGCCATTTGCCAAAATGACCTGTCGCGTATCCCGCATGCTTCAGCTCCCGCGCCAGCACGGGGGCTTTCGGATTGAGCCATTGTGCCAGACCTCGTTCCCGGTTTTTTTTGCGCTGCGCGAGATAGGAGTTAATCCGCCAGCGTTGAGGGTATTGACCGGTGGTCAGGGCAACCCGCGACGGAGAACAGATGGGCGAGTTCACATAGAAATTCGTAAATCGGATGCCTTCCGAAGCCAGTTGGTCGATCTTTTCCGTTTTGACTGTAGTTCCCTTGAAGCAGGAGAGATCCGACCAGCCCATATCATCAATAAAGACCATGATTACGTTCGGTTTCTCCGAACTGGCAATTCGTTGCGGTCTGCCAAAGACGGCTTTCTGATCTCCGGTTTCCGCCAGCCAGTCATCGACCTGTTGTCGCAGTTTGCGCAGGCGTTCTACATGGGCGGGATCCTCGATCAGGTTCTGTTGTTCAAACGGGTCCCGGGTGACCTGGTATAATTCCTCACGCGGTCGTTCCAGATAACGTCGCACCTGGAGGCGTGCCTGGGGACTGGAGATCGCTTTTTGGACCCAGCTGTTCCAGTAACCGTTTTTATCGGGAACGTTCGTGACGTGACTGGTGAAGCGGAATTCGGGGTGCAGATTACGGATGTACTTCCAGCCGTCCAGCGTACGGGCGGCTCGGATGGGGTAGACATTATTATCGCCGTCTCCTGAATGTGTGGTGAAGATGACTTCGCGGTGGGTGTCAGTGTTCCCTTTAAGCACGGGCAGAAACGAACGCCCGTCGATTTGCTCAGGAGTCGCACCGCCGGCGACTTCGACGAGGGTGGGCAGAATATCGATCCAGGAGACCATCGCCTCTGATCGCACTCCCTGTTTGATGCGGCCCGGCCAACTGACAATCAGCGGCGTGCGAATGCCCTCGTCATACAAGTTCCATTTGCCGAAAGGCCACTGCGCACCATGATCGCTGGTATGCAGAAAGAAGACATCGTCCCCGAGTTTCTGGCGGGCCACGTCATAGACCTGCCCCAGTTCGCTGTCCATTTTCTTGATGGCGGCCATGTATTTCGCACGCCAGCGACGTGTAACCGGCGTATCGACGTGATTGGGCGGTACCTGCAACTGTTCTGGATCAATGTCGCCAATTTCTTCTGGCCAGGGAACGTGAGGCCAGTTGGTGCCGACAAACAGGCAGAGCGGTCGATCACTCTTACGCTCCTTGAGCCATTCAATGGCTTTGGGAATTGCGATATCTTCGTGATAACGAAAATGACGGGCGATGTCGAAGCCGTATTCCGGGGTCTGTTTATAGTGTCCCACTTTTCCGAATGATACGACTTCGTAACCCAGTTCCTGCAGGTACGCGGGCAGCTTTTTGAGCTCGGCCCGTGGTCGAGAGTGGTTCGGCTCTGCACCGTTGTGGGCGGGATAGAGCCCGGTGAGCAACGCGGCTCGACTGGGTGCACAACTCGGGGAAGCGACAAAGGCGTTCTCGAAGGTCATGCCCTGGTCTGCCAGGCGTTTCATATTCGGTGTCGGAATATCCGGAGAGCCATATACAGAAGAATCGCGCCAGGTATGGTCGTCTGAAAGAAAGATGACCATATCAGGCCGGGCCGGTTCTGCAGAAACCGCGGCCGTTAGAAACTGTGACATGAGTAGACAGGTGAAACCAAGTAAGCGCATTTGATGACTCTCCCTGACGCTGCACTGCGATGAAGGCAGGCTGCTGATATGCTGACATTCGTATGACGGGATTCACTTAAGAGACTCAATTATAGTCATGGGGCCTACCCATTCACAAACGGAAGCCGGCCCCGCAAAACGGATTCTGTCAATCGGATCTCAGAGCTGGATGGCACTGGACTTAAGGTGAATCATCCTGTTAGTATGAATTGCGTTCCACCTGATCTCCCTCCACCTGCAAGACTGGATACTCCAGTGAAGTCATTGATCCTCAGCCTGACAATCTGCTTGAGTATTTTCTGCAACCTGAGTCTCTCTCAAGACAGGTATCGTGTGTTACCGCCCGATTTCAACGCCGATAAAAGTCAACAGATGATGCGGGCGTGGTTGAGAACTCAGGCACACCAGGCACTCGACCGACGACAACAGGAACTGGAAGCGGCGCTTACTTCGCCTGAAAAGTTCTCCGTCTATCAACAACAGCGGCGTGAGACTCTGCGTCGTTCCCTGGGAGAAATGCCTCCGCGGACTCCGCTAAATCCCAAGAATACTGGCACCATTCAGGCGGACGGCTTCACGATTGAGAAACTCTATTTTGAAAGCCAGCCCGGTTTTTATGTCACCGCCAACCTGTATCGCCCTGCCGGCAACGGTCCATTCCCGGCGATACTGCATCCCCTGGGACACAGCGAGAACGGAAAAGCATACAGCGCTTATCAACGTGCCAACCAGCTACTGGTGAAGCATGGTTTTATTGTGCTCTGCTTCGATCCGATCGGCCAGGGAGAACGCAAACAGATTATGGACTCCGACGGGAAACCAGCCCACCGAGCCAGTCACGAACACGAGGAACTAGGAGTGGCTCCGATTCTGCTGGGACGGGGGTTGGGCAGTTACATGGTCTGGGATGCGGTCCGGGCGCTGGATTATCTCTGCAGTCGGCCTGACGTCGATGCACGGCGGATCGGCTGTACCGGAAATTCCGGCGGCGGGAACCTCACCAGTTTTCTGATGGCCTACGATGAACGAATTCAGGCCGCTGCCCCGGGTTGTTTCATGACGACTCATCGACGAAAAAACGAGAGTCCCGGTCCAGGAGATGCCGAACAGAATCTCTACGCCCAGATTCGCGACGGTTTTGATCATCCCGACTTCATCCTGAGCCGTGCTCCCAAACCGACGCTGATCCTCGCTGCGACTCACGATTTCGTCCCCATTGCAGGTACATGGGAAGCGTACCGCCAGGCGAAGCGGGCTTATACCGCGCTGGGGTACCCGGAACGGGTCGCGTTGATTGAAGCGAATGAGAAACATGGATTCAGCCAGCGACTGAGAGAGGGAGCCACACGCTTCTTCGCACTCTGGCTGCAGGGGCGACAGTTCGATGTCTTTGAAGAAGAACCGGTCCAGGTCTACGCTGATCAGGAGCTGCAGGTTACTCCTGCCGGACAGGTATTGCAATTGCCCGGCGCCCGCTCCCTACTCGAAGTGAATCGGGACGAAGAACGACGTCTCGCTGCACAGAGACCACAATTGACGCGCGACCTGATTCGGAAGGTCGCAGGGATTCGTCCGCTCAAAAACCTGCCTGAACCAAGGGTCGAATTGGTCGGTGCCGACGGAGCCCGCGCGAACTGGATGGGGTCCGAGGGCAAAAGTCAGGCGGGAAGCGAGGCTCCCCTAAAACTTCTGTTTCATCCCACACCGGGGATTGTGTTGCCCGCACTCTACTGGCCGCAGGGATCTGCACAGCCGGTCCTGCTGGCGCCGGAGGCGGGGATGAACGGCGCTGTCAAAGAAGCCCGGCAGTTGAATCAGAGTGGTCATCCGGTGCTGATTGTCGAGGTCCGTGATACGGGTGAAACCGCGACCCGCAACTGGCGGTTCTTTGGCGCGGATTACTACATTGCCTCGATGCTGGGCCGTTGCTGGCTGGGCATGCGCGCGGAAGATCTATTAATCTGTGCCCGCTGGTTGAAGGACGACTCTCGGTCCGACTCGGTTCACCTGACAGCAGAAGGAGAGCTTACCCCGGCAGCACTCCACGCCGCGGCCCTGGAACCGGAGTTGATCTCCAGACTGACCTCCCGCAAGGGACTGGCGTCCTGGCGGTCACTGATGACGGAGCCAGATGCTCACCAGCACATCCATAACGCCGTCCAGGCTGGATTGCGTTATTATGATTTACCTGACCTGAAAACATTGATTCATACTACCCCTTGAGGAGTTGCACCATGCCTGCCCTGAAATTCGTATGCACACTGGCCCTCGCGCTATTGCTGATCCCATCCCCTGGTCTAGCGTCAGAGGAGTCGAAACCCAACATTCTGTTGATCATGGCGGATGATGTGGGCAGCGATGCGATCGGCTGTTATGGCGGACAGAGCTATCCCACGCCGCACATTGATGCCCTGGCCAAAGGGGGCCTGAAATTCAACCAGGCCTATTCGATGCCGGTCTGCCATCCGTCACGCGTCTGCCTGATGACAGGTCGCTATCCGTTCCGGTTTGGAAAAGCAGGATCTAAATGGGGCGACTTTCCTGACGCCGCCGAGGGAATCTGCATTGGAGACCGCATGAAACAGGCAGGCTACGCGACAGCGGTCGCCGGAAAATGGCAGCTCTGTTTCATGAAGAACGATCTGGATCACCCCCGCCGCATCGGCTTTGATCAGTGGTGTCTGTTCGGCTGGCATGAAGGGGGGCGCTACCACGACCCGCTGATCTATCAGAACGGCAAACCGCTGGCGAATACTCAGGGTAAGTACGGACCAGATATCTATACTCAGTTTCTGATCGACTTCATGAAAGAGAGTCACAAGGAGGGGAAGCCGTTTTTTGCTTATTACCCGATGGCGCTCTGCCATGATGTGACCGATGACCTGAAAGGTAAGCATGTCGCTTATGCACACGACGGGCACTGGTTGACCTTTGCTGAGATGATGATTTCGATGGACGACATGATCGGTCGGCTGGTCACTGCCCTGGACGAGATGGGAGTGCGCGACAATACGCTGATCCTGTTTACCACCGACAACGGGACCCCCGCGGCCAGTTACCTGTACGTGAATGAACAGGGAAAAATGGTGCGTCCTAAAGTAGTCTCGGTGCGAAATAATCAAATTGTTCCCGGCGGAAAAGGGAAACTGGACGATACCGGAACCCGGGTTCCCCTGATTGCGAACTGGCCCGGACATATCAAAGCCGGGCAGGAAGTGAATACCATGGTCGACCTGACGGATTATCTGCCCACCGTGGCGGATGTCGCCGGTCTTCAAAATGATGGTGTTCCCCGGGACGGCGTCAGTTTTGCAGAGGTGCTCTCCGGGGATCCCGGCAAGGATCGTCGTGACTGGATCTTCATTGAGCACCGGGGAAAACGCTGTGTGCGTGCCCTGCACTGGAAACTGTATGATGACGGACGCTTTTACGATCTCAAACAGGATCCGCTGGAAAAGATGCCCCTGAAGACAGACGCGTTGAAAGGGAAAGCCAAACGAAACTACGCGGCACTGCAGAAGACGCTGAGTGAGATGCAGGGACCGCTCAAATAAATGCTGATTACTGAAAATCTCTCAGGGCGCATTCAGCTGTTTTAGTTCTGTTTCCGCTGCCTGGCGATGCCCTGCTGCGGCGGAGTCGTCTTCAAGCACACTCTGATACGCCTGCTGCGCGGCCTGTTTCTGGCCCGCAGCAGCCAGAGTGCGGGCCTGTGTTAACAGCATTTCGTGACGCCAGTAGCCTGTCAGCTGTTTGAGATCCGCCCGTGCGAGGACCTGCAGTGCGGCGTCATATTGCCCCTGCTTTGTGAGAATTCGTGCAGCTCCCTCGATTGAACGGAACTGATCTGCAGCGCCAATGCGTCCTGCCCCGTCATAATTCTGGCGATACGCTTTCAGAGCCGCGGCATCATCGTGCAGGTTGTTCTCCCGGTTTTCACCCAGTAGAAGAAGTATATGTGATCTCTTGCGCGGGTCTGGTGTATATTTCAGTGCGGTGGTAAGGTCGGCTTCTGCAGCTTGTCCCTGTTTTAATCTCGCAAAGGCGGTTCCCCGGGCAAAGGCTGCTTCTCCCACTTGCCAGAACGGCCAGGAGGCATAGTTTTCTGACTTGAACTGTTTGATCAGTTCCTCATATTCTCGTTGTGCGAGCAGGTTCTGCATACGTACCGTCTTCTGAACCGCTTCGAGGGGAATCTGCCTGGCCAGGGAGTCGGCCTGGGCGTCGTTTTTCAGATTCCGGGCACACTCTGCTGCCTGCTGCAGAGCGACTGATTTTTGCAGATCCGTTGCACCTTGTTCTTTCGCCAGCGCCACAAAGGCCTCCTGAGCTGCGGAATACTTCCGCCGCTGGAGTAGTTTTTCTGCTTTGCGACTGGCGATCAGATAATCCGTGACGCTCGGATCGGCTTCGAACCGATGGGACAGCCCCCGATAAAAGTGAGCAAATTTCATGGGCTGATGAAAACCGGAAGTTCCCGTCGGGGAGAAGGCAGAATATTCCGCACCATTGTCCCGAATTCGTTGACGACAGACATTGATGTGCCAGGGGAGACTGACCGTCGGTCTTTTCCCGATGACCTGGTGCAGCGGGTCATTTTCATCTTGAATGACGGGAATCCGCACTTCCGCGGTCCAGTAGCCATCGCCTGCCTGCGTGGCGACTTCTGCCTGGGAATCCCAGCGGAACCAGTCTGCTTTCTCAGCGCCGCGGTCCAGATCGATCAGAGCCCCCGCAGGATTGATCGCCAACTGGTAGTAACTGTGTGATTCGGTGCTCAGGAGGATTTCGATGGCATCGCCATACCAGAGGGCCTGATCTTCATTTTTCGTTGTGGTACTGCGTGGCTGCGTCCCCGGTTCTTCTTCACAGCGGATGGCAAAATAGAGATCACGGCCTACCCAGCGTGACTTGATGGTCGTGCCGTAAACAGGAAGTCTGCCCGTCTGCAGTTCGCGGAGTGATCCTGTGGAGGCGGTCGGACAGTTCTGCCAGAGTGCGTCGTCCAGTTGACCATCGATTTTGATTTCTCCCCGGGGATCACCGACGAGCCGCAACACAGGCACGGGACCCCGTTTCTGTGCCAGCTGGATGCTCTTATTTCGCAGCCCGTTCAAGAACTGATCGATGAGCGCCATGCGTCTGCCGTAAACAGAATCGGGTTTAACTTTAGCCTGGGCCACAGAGAACAGTTCCAGTGCCCGCGCTGCCTGGTCTGCTTCCTGCTCCATCTCGCGCCAGTGTTGTTCACAGTAGAGGAAGAATTCCCGCATTTCGGGTGCGGCAGGGCCGTAAAACAGATCGCAGTATTCGTTAAACAGGGCGTCGACATCCTGGTCTTTCCCGCCCCAGTACATCCGCGCGGTAAAGTAAATCAGAAAGTGGTTGTAGCCGATGGCTTTATCGCTGAAATCCATCGTGAGCCAGATATCTTCCCCTTTGGAGTTCCCCTTAGTTTCATTGATGCTCTCTCCCAGAACGTGTGGAATGAAGGCCGGCAGATAAAACCCGCGTCCCGTAAAGGGATAATTCTCAAAGATAATAATCGGGTTGTCGGTTTTCTTGCGCCAGGCGCTGCGCAGTTGACGGAGTGACTCTCGATCAGCGCTGGTGGGACGTCGTCCGCCGACGATAATCACCTGCACGTTCGGTTCCAGCCGGTCGAGCTTCTCAGGAGGCAGCGTATAGGTGCCGTAAGCACAGTTGGAGATTTTGCGATCCGGGTGCGTCTTCCGCACTTCTTTCGCCACTCGATTGACAAATTCCCAGACATAATCGGAAAACGCGCCGCGATAGCCACGCCCCGGCGTATCCTGGCCCGAACAATGTTCGCATTGACAGATGGCGGTATAGCCATCGGGGGGCATGACCGAAACCACGTCCATATCGAAATGATCAAACTGAGCCCGCACATACCGCACGGTCTGTTGGAACAGTTCCTCGTTGGAATAGCAGAGCTGGTTCAGGCGTTTGCCCGGCTGTGTATCGCGTTTACCGCCATACAGGGCAAACCATTCCGGATGATTTTTCAGAGTGTCTGCATTGTGCGTCATATGATCCAAACCGTGGGCAGCCTGTCGACCGTATGGCTGTCGCACTCCCAGCCGCATGGCCCACATAGCCGCATCACGACCGTAGACGCCAAAGCGGAAATTGATTGTTCGCAGGGGAAAATCGGGACGAACCGTCTGATCGATTGCCGGGAGCGGTATCGTTTTCTGACGAGGGACGATTTCTCCCAGTTCGCCGGGCAGGTACCAGCGGACGCCCAGGCTCCGTAAGTACCCACACACGGCATTAAACGAGCCCCGCTCATCAAAGCCCCAGACATTGACCTGTCCCGCTTTATCGACCAGCTGTTCATTGGGGGTTCCGAACAGGCTGGTGGAGCCGGTATAATGCTTGTAAAGCTGCGAATGTGGATAGCCCCAGTGCTCCCCCGTGATTGCATCCCAGGCAGCCTGCACCTTTCCACTGGCAAGATCACGATGGTTGCGGGGCCAGGGTTCAATGGGTTTGAAGTCGGTATCGTCGCCCAGCAGTGCCAACCAGTCTGTGCCGGAAACAATCCGATACGCGCCGGCTTTGAGATCCGCTGCTGAAATTTCCCGTTGCCTGGTCTGCGCGCTCGTTCCAATCAGAATTGTGACCGGCATTTTGCCGGTAGGTTTCGTCACGATTTCCAGCTTCGCCCCGGAGATCTTTTCCAGGTACTGTTGCAGTTCCTGGGCTGCCAGGCGCGTACTGCGCGGTGCGGGTGAGGCGATCACAATTTCCGCTTCCGGCTGACCATTTCGAATCAGAAACCGCTCCGCAGCGGTTCCCGACTCCAGAATAAATGCGAAACACCACAGAACACCAGCCAGCAGAAGCGTTTTCCACATGAGGAACTCCCGGTCAGTCAGAGGAGAAATCAGTTCCCAATGCGCATCTCACCAGATCATTGAGCCTGTACCGCGATTTACTGCTTTCCGTAAATGGGTGGCTTCCAGTTTTTGGGGAGGCGCCCTTGGGGACGAACACCATAAGCATCTGCGGGAATGGGATGATCTTCCGCCTTTTGCAGGGGCAGATCATCGGGCAGATGTTTGATTTTAAAGTCCTTGTATTGAATTTTCATTTTTGGACCGACATGCACCTGCACCGCCAGAACACCTTCCAGGGCTCTGCCCTTGGGATCCAGATCGATGAGATCCGCCGTCTGGTGCCCGTCAATCCAGTGCTGATGATGGTTACCCTGCACCAGCACACGGAAATCATGCCACTCGTCGGGAGCGAATTTCTTGACGGGCATCTTGCCGACCACCCAGGGCTGCCCATCCGGGGCCACGATGACTTTCTCGCCGGTATGCGAGAGAATTCGTCGTCCCTTTTCCTCATACAGCATGCCGTTGTAGTTGGGATTGTTGGCCACGACATCGCACTGATAGCCGGTCACGATATCCAAACCCAGATCAGGTCGCGAGGTCCCACGATACTGGAGACCACTGTTTCCGCCTGCGGTGACTTTCACTTTTACACGCAGGTCGAAGTTGCGGATCGTGGAGTCTTTCCAGGTCATGAAATGATTCACTTTCAGAGAGCCATCGGTGACGCCGGTCAATGCTCCCTCTTTGACAGACCAGTATTGAGGGTCCCCCGACCAGTGACGCAGCGTTTTGCCATCGAAGACACTCACAAACCCGTCTTTGTCCGTCCGGGCACCGACGGCAGCAGAGGCTTCCGGGAAGGGAACGGTGGAATCCCGGAATTCGCCGCGCAGCGGATCGAGGGGGCCTCCCAGTTCTTTGACACGTGCCGTTGTCCGTTCACGCAGCACCTTGAGTTTGTCAGCGTATTGGGGATTTTCGACCAGATTCACCAGTTCGTCTGGATCGGCTTTCAGGTCGTGCAGGAATTCATAGTTGTCATGATCGAAATAACGCACGTATTTCAAGTCCCCGTCGCGGATCCCTTCAAAGGCGGGAATCCGATTCCGAACCGCAAAGTGTTCGTGGAATGTTTCGGTCCGCCAGTCGGCTGGTTTCGCGCCACTGACAACGGGTTTCAGACTGTGCCCCTGGTAGCGCTGGGGGACTTTCACGCCGGCCCAGTCCAGGAAGGTGGCGGGCAAGTCAAGATTCAGCGCCAGGGCATCGGTTACTTTGCCCTGCTCTTTTTTGGGAACGCGGGGGTCGACGATAATCAGCGGTACCTGGAGTGCATTCTCATAGTGAGACCACTTGCCCGCGAAGCCACGATTGGCCATGTAATAGCCGTTGTCGGCTGAATAGACAATAATCGTATTCTCGGCCAGGCCGGCTTCTTTCAGTGCTTTGAGGAAGCGGCCGATGGCACCATCGATGCCACTGACCATCCGGTAGTAGGCCCGCATGTTCGTCTGGTATTTCTGCGGTGTGTTCCAGCGCCAGAAATAGCGTTCGCGGTTGATGGTGGTCTGCAGGAAATTAGGCTGAGCGTTAAAGATCTCCGGATCTCCCAGACGCGGCGGGGCGATCTGGATGTCTTCGTACATGCCATCGACGGCACGAGGCCAGGGGAAGTGTCCGATGCCGGGTCGTCGATCGCTGTCTTCGGCGTGACAGGCATTGAACCACAGATTCAAAGCAAAGGGTTTATCTTTGGGCTGCGATTTGACGAAATCAATGCCCCGATCGACGATCAGTTCGGTCTCATGTCGCAGACTGCCGTCGGGCTGCTTCTTGTAATAGGGATTGCGGCTGATGGCTTCGAACTCATCGAAATGAGCTTCCCGCTTGAAATCTTTGGGCATCTTAGCGTGCCATTTTCCGAAGAAGCCGGTGCGGTAGCCCTGCTCACGCAGGAGGTCAGTGTAAAGCGTCTGCACGGCTGCGGGACGGGCCAGTTCCGGGTTGGACGGCGATCCGTAACTGCGGCCGGTGAGTCCGGTGAGAATCGTGGTCCGGCTGACCCAGCAGATGGCCTGGCTCACATAGGCCTTTTCAAAGCGTGTGCCCCGCTTGGCCAGTTCATCGATATTGGGGGTCTGGATGACCTGATTTCCATAGCAGCCGAGTGTGCTTGTGGTCTGGTCATCGGCGAAAAAGAAGACAATATTCGGTTGCTCAGCCGCGTGAATCTTTCCACCGGAGAGCAAGAGCAGGGAGAAGAGCAGCAGGAGTGTTTTGGTTTTCCCAGACATAAGTTTCAACTTCCAGGCTCGCGCCAGAGCCAAAAGGAGCCTGACAGGTCTGAATGCCGTTTCAGACTGTTCGTACTCAGTTCGTATGTAATACTTTGAGATTAATTCACAGGTATGAAAATAGAAGTCTCTGTATTTTAACGGGTCGCGGAGGCAAAGGCGACAGTTGAGCGCGAAATTCCTGGACGGTTACCCGCTTCTTTAACAACGTTCACTATCTGCGAAAATCATCTGTCTGGTTGACTCTCATCATCCGTGATTGTATGGCGGGGATTGATCAGGGCCCAGCTGAGCGTGGCCCCCAGGTAGATCGCTGCAAAGAGATAGAGCACCAGATTCCAGTCCGGCGTCGGCATCCCTTTGATATACGTGAAAAGAGCACCGACTACAATCGGAGAAAGATAGCCACCGATCACGCCTGCCATATTCACGATGGCGATGATCACGGACGTGTGTCTGCCTCCGAGATCCATCGACGTCACCCAGATCGCTGGATTTCCCATGCCAGAGAGAAATGTACCACACGAGATTAAATAGACCGCAGAATTCGCAGGAACCTGACTGGCCAACAGAATGCAAACCGCGCAGATCATGGTAGAACCGGCACTGAGCAGAGAGCGACTGAAATATTTGCTGCCGGTTCGCTGATAGATGAGGTCGATGAGCCTGCCGCCCGCCAGAGTGCCGAGCACAATCGCCATCAACGGCAGCATCGCTAACAAACCTGCTTTCTGCACGGAAGCATCACTGGACTGCTGCAGATAAGCGGGAAACCAGGTGATAAAAAAGGCGTATCCAAATGACCGGAAGACACACTGCAGACAAAACAGCCAGAGATTTCCGTTTGAAACCATTTTGACTAACAGTTGACGTACTGGAATTGACTTTTTCTCCTGGCTGTCTGCTCCATTAGAATTGTCTGACGATAAAATCAACTTCACTTCAGCGTCGTTTGTTCCTAGATGCTCTGCAGGACGATCTCGGAACATCAGAAAGAAAAGCAGCATCCAGCAGACTGAAAACAGGCTGAACAGCACCAGCGGGATGCGCCAGCCCAGGGGACCGACCAGCGAAGCGGTGAGACCGGTGGCAATGATGCTGCCTACTGACATGAAACTGCCCATCAGCGAACTTGCAGTCCCCCGTTTTGCTTCGGGAATCCAGTTTTTAATAACCTGTGCCGCACAGGGAACCATGCCGGCCTGTGCCAGTCCGAGCAGCAGGCGGGAAAACCAGATCAGGCCAAACGAATGGGCAACCGCCGTCAGCAAATTGGCGATCGCTGACATCAATTGTAACAACGGGAGTGCCAGGCGATTGCCCAGTTTCTGACCCAGGATACCACCCGGAATCTGAAACAGGAAATAGCCGGCATAAAACGCTGCCAGCACGCGTCCCATTTGCAGATCATCGAACGTCAGGTCCGTCTGGATCGTGGTGGCGAGCGGCGCCAGACCAGCACGCGGCAGATAGGCCAGCAGGAAGCCACTGCTCAGTCCTGCCAGGACCAGAAATCGCACGCGCGTTGGCTTCACTTCTCCTGGCGGAATATTCTCTGCAGCTGAATCCATCAATTGATTACCTGCACTGTTTCAGAAAGACGACGGAACAAAGCTGGTCTGTTTTGCCCCGCGAAGTCAGTCTCCAGGTCAGTTTGAGCGTTACCTGTGCATCCTCATCATTGCACAATCGGTTTCTGGAAAGCAATTAAAAAACCTTGTTTTGAAAAAGAGAGATCACGGTTTTCAGGCGCCTCATACGTGAATTCAGTATGCCGATCCGATATTATGGAATCTTTCAGCAGGACCCCTGAACCCCTTCTGGTTTTCTGCTTTCATACATACTTACACTTGATTCAGCGTTCCCTATTCAAGAGCAGTCATCATGAAACAATTACTAACTTTAGGTCTGCTGGTCTGCATTCTGACCGGTAACCTTTTTGCGAAAGAGAATCATCATCCCAACATTGTCGTCTTCCTGGCAGATGACCAGGGCTGGGGCGATGTGAGCCATAACGGCAACACCAACCTCCACACCCCGAATATCGATGCACTTGTAAAACAGGGAGTACGGTTTAACCGCTTTTATGTGGGCGCCGTCTGTGCTCCAACGCGAGCCGCCTTTCTGACTGGACGCTACCACGCACGGACAGGTACCACCGGCGTTTCCAAAGGAGAAGAACGCTTCAATTCTGATGAATACACCATCGCCCAGGCCTTCAAAGCAGCCGGCTACGCAACGGGGGCCTTTGGGAAGTGGCATAACGGCACCCAGTATCCCAACCATCCCAACGCAAAGGGCTTCGATGAATATTATGGTTTCACTTCGGGACACTGGGGGCACTACTTCAGCCCGATGCTGGATCATAACGGTACGTTTGTGAAAGGCAAGGGTTACATTACCAACGACCTGACCAGCAAAGCCATTACCTTCATCAAACAGCAGGTTCAGCAGGACAAACCATTCTTCACCTACCTGCCCTATTGCACGCCGCACTCTCCGATGCAGGTACCCGACGAATACTGGGACCGCTTTGCTGACAAAAAACTGAAAATGCATCATCGCGATCCGGAGAAAGAACAGGACGATCATCTCCGTGCGGCACTGGCGATGTGCGAGAATGTGGACTGGAATGTGGGTCGCGTTCTGAAAGTACTGAATCAACTCGGAATCGAAGACGATACGATCGTGCTTTATTTCTCAGACAATGGTCCAAACGGTTTTCGCTGGAACGGCGATATGAAGGGGAAAAAGGGTTCCCTGGATGAAGGCGGCGTCCGGTCGCCGTTTGTGATTCGCTGGCCCGGACACATTCCTGCCGGCCGCGAGGTGAACCAGGTCGCCGGGGCCATTGATCTCCTGCCGACCCTTACCGACCTGGCCGGCATCAAGCGTCCTGAACCCAAGCCGATTGACGGTGTAAGTCTCAAGCCATTGATCATGGGGCAGGCTGAATCGTGGCCGGACCGCATGATTTTCTCCAGCCTTCGCAAGCGGGTCAGTGTCCGTACCGATCAGTATCGGCTGTCTGAAAAAGGCCAGCTTTTTGATATGACTAAGGATCCCGGTCAGCGAAAGGATCTCTCCAAACAGAAACCCGAGGTGACGCAGAAACTCAAACAGGCGGTCGCTGACTGGAAGAAGTCGGTCTGGCCGCACGGCTATCCGACGGAAAGCCGCCCTTTCCTGATTGGTTATGGTGGAGCGAAATCAACACAGCTGCCCGCCCGTGATGCGATTTCGCATGGCGGCATCAAGCGTTCATCGCGGCACCCGAACTGTTCCTTCTTTTACAACTGGACCAGTACCGAAGACAGCATCACCTGGAAGGCGAAAGTCGATCAGGCGGGTACCTATGAAGCGGTGTTATACTACACCTGTCCGGCAGACGGCGTCGGCTCCACCGTCGAACTGAGCTTCAACGGCAGCACAGTAAAAGGAAAGGTGACCAAGGCACACGATCCCCCACTGATCGGAGCAGAACAGGATCGGGCGAAACGTTCCGAATCACTGGTCAAGGATTTCAAGCCGATGGTGTTGGGGAAAATTAAGCTGTCTCAGGGCACCGGTGAGCTAACCCTGCGAGCGCTGCAGATCCCGGGCAAGCAGGTGATGGACTTCCGTCTGCTGATTCTCAATCGCGTCGATTAAATCGAATCGATCTACAGTCACTGATTGGTACAGTCGTGGCAGGAAACTCTGTTTTATGACTGGTATCCGCTCTGTCAGCCAGTCATAATGCTGCCTGACGACTGTTTTCTGGTACATTTAAAACCCTTAATCTGATGGATAAACAATGAAATTACATCTGACCTTCTCAGCGATTTGCCTCGCACTCCTGATTAACGTAACTTCCTATGCCGGAGATAAAGGCTTCAAACCGCTGTTTGACGGCAAAACGCTCAACGGCTGGGTTCAGCACGGCGGAAAAGCCAAGTATGACGTCGTTGATGGCACGATCGTCGGCACCTCGGTTCCCAAAACCCCCAACAGTTTTCTCTGTACCGATAAAATGTACGGTGATTTCGAACTGGAAGTCGATTTCAAAGTCGATCCGCTGTTAAACTCCGGTATCCAGATTCGCAGCAATGTCCACGACGATGACAGAACCATTGAGTATACTGACGCAAACGGAAAAGAAGCGAAGAAAAAAATCCCTGCCGGCCGTGTACACGGCTACCAGGTTGAAATCGATCCCTCTGACCGTGCCTGGTCAGGTGGCATTTATGATGAAGGACGTCGCGGCTGGTTGAACGACCTCTCAAAAAACAAAGCAGCTCAGAAAGCCTTCAAGCAGAACGAATGGAACCACTACCGGATCGTCTGCAAAGGGGATTCGATCAAAACCTGGATCAACGGCGTTCCTGCTGCTGATCTCAAAGATAGCCTCACTCCCAAAGGCTTCATTGCCCTGCAGGTGCATGGTGTCGGTAACCATCCTGAAAAAGTTGGCAAGCAGGTCAGCTGGAAGAACATCAAGATTAAAGAGCTGAAATAAACACGAACGGGATCGCTTTACCAGACCAGCCACCTGAGCACCGACTCAGGTGGCTTTTTTTATGCATGCAATTCCAACGCTTTTCTTCAACAGAGATCTCAATCAAAATCCCTACCCCCGGGAACCTGAGTTTCCGGGGGCCTGTCGGGACTGTTTGTGTCTGAACTGTTTCGCTTAGTCCAGCAGCGGGTTGTCTCCGCCTGAGATGGCGCTGAAGAAGGCGTCGAGGTCGTCTTCCGTCGGCAGCCGCCGTTCGGAGACGTCCAGGGAATCGCTCATCAGCGTGCCGTCGGTTGCCAGGTCTTCCAGACCCAGCGTGTGACCCAGTTCGTGCATCACGACGGTCAGCAGATCCATCTGGCCGAAGGCCGCACTGCCCGAGCCGGCCAGCAGACTGCCGTCAATCAGCGTGAACTCGCTGCTGTCCAGCGGCGTGCCGTCCACGAACCAGCCGTAACCGGCGGCGTTCACATCGATCAGGACCGTCGTGCCTGCAGCACCACCGAGCATCGCATCCGGCAGATCGGCGAGCACGAAGTTCACCGACTGCAGCAGTTCCAGTTGGGCGTCGCTCAGACCCGCGGATTCCCAGTAACTCAGGGCCGCATCCACGACCGAGTCCAGGTCGGACTGCGTGATCGACGGAGCTGAGGTGCTGCTCGCACCGGCGGCCGCCAGCAGCGGGCCGGTCCGCTGGATGCGGATCGCATCGGCGATGAGTGCCCCGTCAACCGGGCCGCTGTCACTCAGGGTGACGGTGATTGAACCACCGCCGCCCACGACCACAGCCGCGCTCAGGATCTCCCAGTCGGCACCGTCGGCGGTGAAGTCGTTCGGGGCGACCTGCTGGTCGATCACCACCGGTCCTACACCGGAGACGTTGAATTCAGCATACGAGGATGGGCTCGGGTAACCGTACCAGGTGGCTGAGACCGTGTAGGTCCCGGCTGCCAGGCCCGTGAAGTCCCAGGTTGCCGTACCGCTCTGACCGAAGTTCAGTGTCTGGCCGTCATCCTGGAAGTAGCGGGAATCGAAGATCTGGGTATCCCAGTTCCCCACACTGTTGTAGGCGGCATCGCCGTCATCGATGATCAGCACGTCGGTCATTTCAGCCGCGATGTTGAACGTGAACGGGTTCTCGTCCGAGTCATTGGTGACGATTGAGACGACCCCGCCGACAGGACCGGCGACCCCGGTACTGCTGAAGGAGATCTCGAACGTCGTCGAGTGACCGGCGGCCAGGTTCGTCGTCCCCAGCGGAGACGAGACCGTGTATTCGCCCGATCCCGGCAGGCTGATCGCCCCCAGGTTCAGCGTGTTGGTCCCGGTGTTCGTAATCGTGAAGGTCTGCGACAGGGTCTCGTCGAAGAAGGCGGTGCCCAGATCGACGTTGCTCACGCCGCTGGTCAGAGCAGTCGCCCCGGCCTGTACGTCGATTTCCGGAGCCGTCAGTCCGGGCGGAATCAGTTCCAGCCGCATCGCATCGGCCGCCAGATCGCCGTCGGCACCGTCATCGGTGATTGTCACCGTCAGCGTGCCCCCGGCAGTCACCTGGAAGTTACCCAGTTCCTGCCAGATCGTACC